>JBCDHF010000094.1:0-12715 GCA_038750375.1 Cyanobacteria bacterium P01_H01_bin.15 | reverse complement strand
TCGTCGAAAATATGAGCTATTTTATTCCGCCTGATTTACCCGAGCGCCAGTACGACATTTTTGGCTCTGGTGGCGGAGAGAGAGCAGCCAAAGAGCTGGAAGTCCCCTTACTGGGTCGAGTTCCCCTCGAAATTGATCTTCGTGCAGGTAGCGATCGCGGTATTCCTATCGTCATTGACAAACCCGAATCAGCGTCAGCCCAAGCGCTAAATGCGATCGCAAAGCAAGTTGCCGCTCGGGTTTCGATGGCGGCGCTTCGTTAAGCAGGGTTGAGTTTTTCTCATAAGCAGTCACCACCTTCATCGGGTGGGAGCTGCGTACTAGAACGCTCTAGGATTAGGCGACGCAATATCAGGCGTGTCCTAAGCACTCTGGCAAAGGCGATAGATTCGCAAAACTTACTTAAAATTACTCGGCGTCAGCGTTGCTCTTTCTATGATTGAGACGATCCTGAGTAAATCTGCTGGAGCGGAATGCGTAGACGAGCCGCAATCAGACGACTGCATTTCTTGAGCGCTTGGCCGGGCTTAGATTGGTCGCTGATGTGTTTAGTTGCCGGTCTCACCGCTTTTGGCGGTTTGATGATTTACTCCACAGAAATTGCCGATAATCTCAGCCATGGTTGGCAACATTGGTTGTTCGGCGGTGTAGGGCTATTTATTGCCTTTGCGATCGCAACGCTTCGATACGATCGTTTACTGCAATGGCACTGGGTCATTTATGGATTGACTAATTTGTCGCTGATTGCGGTCATGGTGATCGGTAGCAGTGCTAAAGGGGCTCAACGTTGGATTAGTATTGGCGGCATTACTATTCAGCCTTCTGAATTTGCCAAAATCGGAGTCATTATTACCCTGGCTGCGGTCTTGCATTTGCGCCCAGCAAAAACCTTGACCGGTATGTTTCGGGCGCTGGCTATCACCTCGGTGCCATGGGGCTTAGTTTTTTTGCAGCCCGACCTTGGCACCTCCCTTGCTTTTGGCGCCATTGTCATGGCCATGCTTTTTTGGAGTCAGGCTAATCCTGGATGGTTATTGCTATTGGCTTCCCCTGTCGGCTCTGCCCTCTTGTTTAATGTATATTTCCCTGGCTGGCTATTGTGGAGCATTGCCATTGTTGTCACGGCCTGGACAACTCTGCCCTGGAAAATTCCCGCGGCTTTGGGGGCACTTGGACTCTGCGTTGGTTCTGGTAAACTCGGCAGTGTTTTTTGGAATATTCTCAAGGACTATCAAAAGGATCGTTTAATTCTATTCCTTGATCCGGAACAAGACCCTCTCGGCGGTGGCTATCATTTAATTCAATCTCGCATCGCAATCGGTGCAGGAGAACTCTGGGGTCGCGGCTTTAGCCAAGGCACACAAACTCAGCTTAATTTCATTCCAGAACAACATACCGACTTTATTTTTTCGGCCGTCGGTGAAGAATTGGGATTTGTCGGGTGCATCGCCGTTCTGATTGTTTTTTGGCTTATCTGTTTACGCCTCGTTGCGATCGCACTGAGTTCCAAAGACAACTTTGGCTCTCTGCTCGCCATCGGCGTTTTGGCGATGGTCGCCTTTCAAACCGTCGTCAATATCAGCATGACAGTCGGTCTTGCTCCCATTACGGGCTTACCACTGCCTTGGATGAGTTATGGACGCTCCTCATTATTGACCAATTTTATTGCCTTAGGGCTAGTCGAATCTGTGGCGAACTTTCGTCACCGTAAATCTTTTCAGGCTTGAGGAACGGGCTTCGCCTGAAACTGCTCTAACGTTCGAACAAAATCACTAATTCCTTGAAATTGTCCGTAAACGGACGCAAAGCGAATATAGGCCACCTCATTTTCGGTCTGTAAATAATCCAAGACCATTTGCCCCACATCTTGGCTACTTACTTCCCGCTCCGGATATTGCTGCAGGCGGGTCTCAATTTCATCAACAATAATTTCTAAACGAGTCGTAGATATCGGCGTTTTCTCGCAGGCACGCACCATGCCCCGAAGCAGCTTTGAGCGATCAAACGACTCTCGCTTGCTATCTTTCTTTATGATTGAAATCGGGACAAACTCGATGCGTTCATATGTAGTAAACCGATGACGACAGGCCAAGCATTCTCGTCGCCGACGAATACTTTGCCCGTTTTCAGTAGAGCGAGATTCTAGAACCCGACTACTCGTATGTTGACATTTCACGCATCGCATAATGGTCTTCCTTAAAAATCGAGGGACACCACACCCATCAAATACCTGAAGCTAAGTCGACCTAAATCAAGCTTGGCGCAAAATCCAAACTGTATTTTTGGGTTGACTCAGCTTTACAGAATGACGTTTGTGACGCCAAAGTTCCGTGGATTTACTTTTCGATACGGGGGGGTTCGCGAAACGCGATCGCAAAGAAGAGAACGGAAAGAGCCAACGCTAAAACGAGAATATAAGCAACCGCTTCCATAACCTTTGAAATTAAAAACAATACATATAAGTCTATCAAAACTCATCCTCTATCTCAGGATCTCTGGCAAATTCTGTCGAGACAATCCATTAAAAAAGGCAGAGCGCTCACGCTCTGCCTGAATAAATTATGAGCAATCAACCTCATTAGACAAAGATGCCTACTGGGATCTGCCTAGAGTGAATTAGGTGCTCCGAGTAGACTTGTCACCCACTTTCTGGAACAATCCCCATTCCACCTGCTCTTCGAGGTCCGCTTCAATACCGGCAAAGACATCACGGAACAAGGTCCGGGAACCGTGCCAAATATGTCCAAAGAAGAAGAGCAGCGCAAAGACCGCGTGACCAAAGGTAAACCAGCCACGAGTAGACGTCCGGAAAACACCGTCAGATCCGAGGGTTTCCTTGTCAAAGTCAAACGGTTCACCCAACTGGGCTTTACGGGCAAACTTTTTGACGGTCGGTGCATCTTCAAACACCTGACCCGCAAATTCGCCACCAAACACGCTGACTTTTACACCGCTCTGCTCGATGGAATAGCGAGATTCTGCCCGACGGAAAGGAATATCAGCACGGACAATCCCCTCTGAGTCAGTTAATACCACAGGGAACGTCTCGAAGAAGTTCGGCATTCTACGAACATCAAGCTCGCGACCTTCCTTATCGGTAAAGACGGGGTGACCCAACCAACCAGTTGCAATGCCATCACCTTGAACCATTGGACCTACACGGAATAGACCGCCTTTAGCCGGGCTGTTGCCGATGTAATCAAAGAAAGCCAATTTATCAGGAATCGTAGCCCACGCTTCTTCCTGAGTTGCGCCAGCCGCCATTTCAGTTTGGACACGACGCTGAATTTCTTGCTGGAAATAGCCCTGGTCCCATTGATATCGAGTTGGACCAAAGAGTTCAATCGGGGTTGCCGCATTGCCATACCACATGGTTCCAGCTACCACAAATGCAGCGAAAAAGACGGCAGCAATACTGCTGGATAGGACGGTTTCGATATTACCCATCCGCAGCGCCTTATATAAACGCTCTGGGGGACGCACCGTTAAATGGAACAGTCCAGCAATGATGCCAACAATACCTGCTGCAATATGGTGAGCGACGATTCCGCCTGGATTGAATGGGTTAAACCCAGCCGGTCCCCACTCTGGCGAGACGGCTTGAACGTGACCGGTTAAACCGTAGGCGTCTGAAATCCACATCCCTGGACCAAACAACCCTGTTTGGTGAAACGCACCAAAACCAAAACACAAAAGACCGGACAAGAAAAGGTGGATACCAAACATCTTGGGCAAATCCAACGCGGGCTCACCGGTGCGCTGGTCAAAGAAAAGTTCAAGATCCCAAAATACCAGTGCCAACAAGCGGCTAAAAAGAGCAGTCCTGAAAGGACGATGTGAGCAGCGGCAACTCCTTCAAAAGACCAGAAGCCCGGGGAAACAGCAGTTTCACCCGTGACGCTCCAGCCACCCCAAGAAGAGGTTACGCCGAGGCGAGCCATAAAAGGCAAGACAAACATGCCCTGACGCCACATAGGGTTGAGGACCGGATCACTGGGGTCGAAGACAGCTAATTCATAGAGCGCCATCGAGCCAGCCCAACCTGCAACCAGAGCTGTGTGCATCAGGTGAACAGCAATCAGCCGTCCGGGGTCGTTAATAACGACGGTGTGAACGCGATACCAAGGTAGTCCCATTGACTACGTTCCTCCTAATGGTAGGTAAGCACTAACCGAAGTGATGATGAACCCAAGAAAAAACAGAACAATGAACAAATCCGGATGCCGAATTAGTTGCTGCCGTCCGCAATTGGGTTATACACACTTGGCCAAAAACAAACTTAGACTAATGCTTGTGAAATTGAAGTTTATTAAAGAAGTTTAACGATTGGGTGTGGCGATCGCAAGCACAAAGCCTGTGGTTGAGCCAGATTAGACTCTGCTGATTAGACGCCCAGTCAAACGTGAGACTGCTCCCAATTACCCGATACTTATTTAACTGCGCAGTTAGGCTTTAGCGAAATTAACTGACTTTAACTGGGTAGAAATGCTTGAAAGAATAAACCGATAGTTCCTTTTGAGATTAGCTAACGCTCTTGATTGTCATGCTGTTAGACTTCAAGCGAGTTTCATCCACTATTTACCGGAATTGTTTAAGGTCTATTGAACGGCAGGTTATCTTACACAATCTCAGGTTGTGTCTTTGAAAAAGCGATTAAATTTAGAGATTAAAGAACATGGCTAGGCAGCGATGGGCTTCTCGCCGAGTCTTTTTATTAGCAGCAGTCGGCTCTGCAGTAGGACTAGGAAACGTTTGGCGCTTCCCTTATTTAGTCGGTAAATATGGGGGCGGTGCCTTTTTGGTGCCCTATCTATTGGGTCTTATCTTGATTGGTGTCCCTCTCTTAATGCTGGAGTTCGCTTTGGGACAAAAGATGCAGCGCGGGGTAGTGGCGACCTTTGGGCAAATTCAGCCTCGTTTAGCGGGGTTTGGCGTATTTGCGTTATCTTCAGCGTTTCTGATTGTTTCTTACTATGCGGTAGTCATGGCATGGTCACTGGTTTACCTTTTCAATGCGCCTTGGCTGCCGTGGCGAGACGATCCAGAAACTTATTTTGTGCAGGACGTACTCCAACGTTCTGATGCGATCGCAAATGTTGGTTGGCCTAATGGGATCTTGCTGGCTGCTTTAATTGCTATTTGGATTTTGATCTATCTATGCGTATGGCGTGGAACCACGAGTGTAGGCAACATTGTGAGCTGGACGGTCCCGTTGCCTCTCTTGCTGCTGGGAATTCTTTTTGTCAGAGCTATTACGCTTCCGGGTTTTCTGACAGGATGGCAGCTGTATCTGACGCCTCAATGGGAAATACTTTTCCAACCGGAGGTGTGGTCAGCAGCATTCTCGCAAGTTTTTTTTACCCTCTCCGTTGGATTTGGCATCATGATTGCCTACGGCAGCTATCAAGAACCGGACAGTGATATCGCCAAAAATGCTTGGCTGACAGCCTTAATAAACAGCGGTATTAGTTTGTTTTCGGGCTTCGTCGTTTTCGGTATTTTGGGCTATATGGCCGAAAACCAAAACCAACCCATCGCTGAGCTTGCCAAAGCTGCTGGTCCAGGCTTAGCGTTTGTTGTTTTTCCAGAAGCGTTAAGTCTGCTACCCGGTGCCAGTATATTGAGCGCACTATTTTTTATCATGCTCTTGACACTGGGTATTGATAGCGCTTTTTCTCTCGTCGAAGCGATTAACGCGGGCTTTAGTGACCATCGCCCTGGCTGGCCCATCGAAAAAATCTCTCTTGGTGTCTGCTGCGCTGGCGCTATTGCCGGGATAATCTACACAACCCGGTCTGGAATTTATTTTCTAGACATTATGGATCACTTTGTTACCAACTACAGTCTGATGCTTGCGGGACTTGTCCAAGTCTTGTTGGTTGGTTGGTTAGCGGGAGCTGAAACGATGCGACGCTTCATCAATCAAGTTAGTGACTGGCGAGTCGGCGGTTGGTGGATCCTGAGTATTAAGTATTTCGTGCCGATCGTGCTGCTTAGCTTACTGCTGGTTCAGCTGCGCTCAGATCTGAGTAGTCAGTACGGGGATTATCCTATTTGGTCCCTCAGAATTGGTTGGTTAGCAGTCAGCAGCTCGTTGATTTGGGGCTTAGGTTATGCCATCTTCTTCCCCGCTTGGAGAAAAAAACGTGGCAGCAGTAAATGAATTTGAGCAAGTACCGCTGCTCGCATGACTAGGCCTTACCGCGACTTACGCCAAGGGATCTATCTTTGACGCAGAGACCAACCTAACAAGCCAAAACCCAAGCCAAATTTGGCCACTTCTAGAAGCCAATAGCAGATGTGTGCATTGAACATCTGGCTCGTCATTGGTCTGGCTGACTCAAACCAGGACAGATTTGAGGAGAGAGAAACCATCTCTGGAATGAGTCCCAAGCCATAAATTAACGGAAGCACAAATAACGCGCCTGCACTCAGCAACAATCCAGTGCCCAAGGTATGCTCGGGAGAGGGAAGACGATGAAGACTAAGACTAACCGCCAGAATAATGGCGGCGCAAAGCATCTCTACTCGATTAAATATGCCAAAAATGAGCATGCCAGCACTGGCAAATTCAGGGCTAGTCGTCATACCCGCGGTGGCTAAAGCGGGTAGCACCATCACGTCAATAACCAGGCTTGCGCTCAGCCAAAATCCCAGGGTAATTAATATAACTGAGGGTAGATTGAGAAAAGAGCGACGAGAAATTTCATAGCGTGTCATCAACTTTGCTCCGTAAAAAGTAAGTCCTGACTCCAGCCTATGAAATCTATTAGCTGACGTGCATAAAGTCTTTTGAACTTAGGTTGCTTCTCGTAAAATCCAAAAAATTTCTAAAAGCTCAAGCCAAATCGGCTGCAGCCGCCTGAATCTCTCTGATATTGTAAATAGCCTCGAAACTCAGGCGATTTTTACTGTAGAGTTCGGCCCCGCCTTGATTGCGATCAACTAAGGCAATGACTTTATTGACAGAGAAACCCGCCGTCTTAAGATGCTCAACAGCTTTTAATGCAGATTGACCGGTTGTTACCACATCCTCCAGCACAACTACTTGAGAACCGGCCGGTAGAGACGGGCCTTCAACAAAATTTTCGGTACCGTGTCCTTTTGGTTTTTTGCGTACGATTAGACCCGGTAAGGGCGTCCCTTCAAAATTGGATAGTAAGCTGACTGCCGTAATTAACGGATCGGCACCCAGCGTTAAACCCGCAACCGCCGCCGCCTGTACTGGCAATCGCCCCAGTAGAAGCGCTCCCGCAGCCACGGCGCCTTCCGCCATCAGGGTTACTTTTTTGCAATCAATGTAATAGTCACTCTGGTGGCCGGACGACAGGGTAAAGTCGCCTTCTTGGTAGCTGTACGCAGCCAATAATGCGAGGAGTTCAGAGCGAACAGTCTCAAAATTTTTATCTTCAAAAAGAGTCGTAATGGACATTCAATATAGGGAAAAATAAATTTTTGCGAATAGATCTTAACGGGATTCGGTTAAAATTGAGCCAACTTCGCTTTGTATATTCAATGTTTCAGCTTGATTCGCACTGGAAAGTTGCGCCCTAGGACTGATTCCTTGGACCTAAAAGCATCGGTTTGATGTCTCATATATCTTGATGACCCTTTGGTGAGGACTCATGACAAAAAATTCTATGGCTAGATTGTGTCTTGGGAGCGCTCTTTGCGCTGTGGGACTAACCATTTCAGGGGGCGCATGGGCTCAGGTCGGTCCGATTCACGAAAACCCAGACTTGGCTCAAGTTACAAGTGTTCGACAATTTCGTGATGTTAGTCCTGCGGGCTGGGCATTTGAAGCCTTGCGCAACTTAGTCGAAGAATATGGGTGCATAGAGGGCTATCCTGACTCCACTTTTCGGGGTAGTCAAGCGCTCTCTCGGGATGAGTTTGCGGCGGGGATGAATGCTTGCCTCGATGCGCTACAGCAATTGTTATTGGCTAATCAACCGGCATCGCTTGAGTCCGAACTGGTGCCAGTAGAAACGGCATTATTAACCGATGAGACGGTCACCGAAACCTTCGGGCGTGCGTTCAACCATCACTCAGGAGATTACTGGAGTCGGACGTCTTTGGTGGGTCAGATAGATTATATTTTTGGTTTTCGAGCATTTCCGGGCTCGTTTCCGGAAAATCAAATCGCTCGCGACGCAAAGTTGCTCGATATTCTTTATCAGGGCTATTTGGATCAGCAAACACGGAGTCTGCCATTAATTCGGACTCGAGACTTGAATAACCCCTACGGTGGAAGTTTAGGGAGTCCCCAATTTTGAATTTGGCACGGTAGCGAACAAATGCGCTAAGTCTGGTTCCGAGAATAATGAGTCCAGGGTGCAGGAGTTGAACCTGCCTAGGGCGAATTATGAGTTCGCTGCCTCAACCGCTCGGCCAACCCTGGTCAAACCATATCTAGCACAATTGGTGCTTTGATGTTTGGATATTATATCTCGCTATTTTTATCGTGCCTGATGTTCACCTTGCCTTGAAATGTTCGGAGTCAGAATCATGAAAATTAGTCCCATGGCGACCTTCAAATTGGGGCTATTTATCTTGGCTTTAGGATTGGGTGCGCTGATGACTAAGTTGAGTTACGAGGTCGGCCGTGAGGCGCTGAAAAGCGTATCTCAGCCAGATGTGAATCCGACTAAAAAATTCATTGTGCGCTCTGGGAGTGAAGGTGAGGCCACGGTTGCGGAGGAGCCCTTTGTTGATGAGCGAACGCTGCTGGTCCAAGTCTACGACCGGATACAAGCCGCCAATCCAAAAGCCGCTGATACGTCTAACAACCTGGAGTCCGAATCTCCTCCACCTCAAACTGAGTCTGCCTCGTCAGAGGCGGCACCTGATGATGAGCCGGACTCCGCCTTGAAATTTCCGCTGAGTGCCACGGCGAGCAGGGTGACGCTCGCCGTTGATGGCGCTGCATTTGAAGAGAATAAGCTGGTTTTGAGCGTGACGTTGACCAATGATAGTCGTGACGCGGTGAAGTTTTTATATAGTTTGCTCGAAATCAAGGATGAAGATGAGCGTATTTTAGTGACAACGACACGCAATTTACCCGATGAGATTCCCGCGAATGGTCAGGTGTTTGCCGGGCAAATTGATATTTCGCGAGCGCTAGTTGCAACCAGTGAGCGCCTTACTCTGGCGTTGGAGAGCTACCCCGATAGCGAAGTCGTCTTGACAATTGACGAAATCCCTGTCAATCCTTAATTGTGCTGGAGAAATTATAAGTGTTACGCTTCGTCTTGTTGCATAGTTCTCACTCTATCTGAGTGGTTTGATTCCAGTGTCGATTGAACACAATGCCTGGTTACGGCTGCTTGCGATCGCAATATTGATCGCAATCAATGCGTTTTTTGTCACAGCGGAATTTGCCATTGTTTCGGTTAGGCGATCGCGCATTAATCAATTGGTCGCGGCTGGCGATGTGCCAGCGAAAACCGTTCAGTCGCTGCAGCGACACATTGAGCGGCTTCTCTCTACCACCCAAATTGGGATTACATTTTCGAGTTTGGCTTTGGGTTGGTTGGGGGAAGCGGCCTTGGCCCAGGCAGTTCAGCGTTCTTTGCTATCGGGACTACCGTCACCATTTGCTCATGGGTTGGCAATTCCGATGACATTTTTGGGAATTGCTTATCTACAGATCGTGTTAGGGGAACTCTGTCCCAAGTCGTGGGCATTGTTACACGCAGAAACCCTTGCACGCTGGTTAGGACCGCCTAGCTTGGCGATTTCGCGCATTTTTAAACCTTTTATTGTGGTCTTAAATCGCTCAACTCGGCTAGTACTTCGGCTAAGTGGCGTGCCTCCGGGTCAGCTAGATTGGCAGGATCGAGTAACGCCAGAAGAACTGCAGTTATTAATTGCGACGGAGCGAGAAACGACAGGTTTAGAAGCGGATGCGCGCGAGCTTTTGAACAATGTTTTTGAGTTTGGGGATGTCACGGTAGAGGCGGTGATGGTCCCGCGAACTCAAATGATCTGTCTGGGCTCCGGCGCGACTTTTGCCCATTTGTTGGCCGAAATTAGTCGGACTGGTCACGCTCGGTTTCCGGTAGCGGGTGATTCGTTAGATGATATCCGAGGCGTTTTGGATTTTAAAAATTTAGCGATGTCCTTGGCTCAAGGTAGTTTACAGTTTGAGTCTGCGATCGCAGATTGGGCCTCACCGCCGCATTTTATCCCCGAAACAACGACCCTGAGTGAACTACTGCCGTTAATGCAGCGCTCATCGTTAAAGATGGTCATTGTGGTCGATGAATATGGGGGGACCTCAGGCCTTGTCACGCTACAGGATTTGATCGCGGAAATTATTGGAGATGATGACAACCCGCAAACTCAATCCGCTCCGGAACTTGAGCAACTAGATCCCCGAACTTATTTGGTCTCTGCCCAGGTGAATTTGGAGGATCTCAATGAGGAGCTACAGCTAGCACTGCCTCTGATCGACGAGTATCAGACCCTCGGGGGCTTCCTCGCTTATCAGTGGCAGAAAATTCCTCGGGAGGGAGAGGTCTTGCGTTTTGACGATTTGGAATTCCAGGTGGTGCGCGTAGATGGTCAGCGTTTAGAGCAGATTCAAATCCAGTTTTCTGAGGAAACGTCCTCCGCTCAATTCGACCGTCCAGTGGTTGAAATCGTCAATTCACCTGACTTAGACCCCGACAGTTAGTATTTTGCTTTGCGATCGCGTAAGTTAGCTCGGCGGTGTCTATCACTCATGCGGAGACTATTTCAAGGCTGTTTAGGTTGGTAATATTCATGCTGAACATAGGGCGTTGCAATCAATTCTCCTTCTACGTCACCAATTTGGACGATATCCCCTACATTGGCGGCTCTGGTTCGGACGTAGGCAAGCGCAAGCGCTGGGTCGGAGAGCGAACTGGTCACACGTCCCGATTTTTTCCCATTTACAAGAACGGGCGTGCCTAATTCAACCGGTTGATTTAATTGGACTCCCCACAGTCGAGTTTTGACTCCTCGATAAGTATTCACTCGTGCAATAGTTTCTTGACCGATGTAACAACCTTTATCAAAAGAAACGGCTCGCCAAAGCCCAGCTTCCAGCGGGTTATAGTCTTCCGTTAACTCCCGGTCAGGTCTCGGTCGCCCCTGTTGAATTCTGAGCTGTTCCCATTCCTGCTCGCCGAGTGGAACTGTGCCCAATTGTTGCAACCGCATCCACACAGCAGTTGCGGCTTCACCGACTGGCACGATCAGCGTCGCACCCGGCAAACCTAAATCGGTGCTGGCGCTTAATCGAACGGGAACTGCCGCAATTTCGGTCTCGATATGTTGATCCGGCTCGGCCAACGTAATCCCTAATTTGTTCAGGAGCTCGGCGGTTCGAGACCCTAAGAGCACAAAACGCACAAATTGTTTTGACAAATCGGTCAGCTCCACTTGATCAAACGGGAAAATGTATTTATCCATCCATTGGAATAAAAACGCTTGCCGTTCGCCTGACACTAATAACCAAATACTGTCTGGTAAAGTCCACGCTGAGACAAGATCCAAGGTGCGACCGACGGAATTGACAAAAATCGTTTCGACACATTGTCCAGGTCCTAACCCTTGAATCTTATTGGTCGTTTGATTGTGCACAAACTTCAAACGGTCAGCACCGGATACCTGCAAGATACCTTGATGGCTACGATCGCATAGTGCAACGCCAGTCCGGGCTGCTTCTAACGCAATTGCTTTGTTGCCATAGCACAGTGGAACTGGGCAATCGGCGTCAAACTGTCCCCCCTGCTGGGACTGATGTTCTCTAAGTGTTTGCACAATCTTTATCCTTATTCAATCAGTGCCACTTCATTCTCTCGAAAATGGGCTTTAAATTTGGGCGAAAATTTCACCACAATCGGGAGGTTGGGGCTAATCGGGCGCCCTTCCCAATCTCCGAGTATGGCGGTCACCGTTCCTTCCCAACCCGCTAAATCAACGGGGTCAGGCTTATGCTTTGGATGGTGAAATACCATCACTGACTTATTGACCCGTACGCGATTACCAACCTGCATCAACGGTCTTCTCCTGCTGTTGAAAATGATAGCCTTTGCCAGATTGCTTAGGACACTTTTCCTTTTGAGTTGCTTGATTTTAAAGCGTTCTGGTACGCCGTCGTATCCTTACATCCGTCGCAACTACTGTATGCCCCATGGTTCATCGCAGTAGGTGTCCGGGGAATTTTAGCCCATTCATTCTGCCATATCCTTGGTGACCCTTAGTACTTTGTTACGACCGCCCCGAAGCCTGGATTAATCGCCTAGGATCGAACATAGGTTTTACTGTTTATTGCCTCGTTGATATGCCCGACTATCCCTTTTGGTGGCTTCTGGCTGGTCTACTATTGGGGTTTGCGGAATTGCTGCTCCCGTCAGGATTTGTTCTATTTGCCTTAGGTGTGGGCGCGATTCTCGTGTCTGCGATCGCAATATTTATCCCGATTCTGGGTATTCAGGTCGCTTTGTGGCTAGGATTTTCCCTGGTTTGTACCTTGGCTTTGCGCCGCTGGAGTGAGCGCACCGCCGCCAAGCGCAGCCCAATTCTAGAAGACGCGACAGAAGGCGAAATGATAACCTCGATCCAGCCAGGGCAGGCAGGACGAGTTTTATATGAAGGCAACTCTTGGCGAGCACTTTGTGCAGACGAAGCACAAGCGATCCCGGCTAAGCAAAAAGTCTATGTCGTCTCGCAAACGGGAAATACC
>JBCDHF010000093.1:0-12839 GCA_038750375.1 Cyanobacteria bacterium P01_H01_bin.15 | reverse complement strand
GCCCCCCCCGCCGTCGGAAATTCAGCAATTAGTGGCAGACTTACGTGATCCTACTCACGAGCCCCCGGCTTTGAAAGATTTAGGAGAGGAAGAGCTCGATTAATAGATTAGGGATAGAACTGTGGCTTAGTCTCTTTTTTAAGAACTCATAATTCAGAGATATACGTAGGTTGTTACTGTCAGACAAACAATTTATTCTCTTGCTTATGACCTTTCCACGGATACTCTAAACGACTCATTCTCTCTCCTCAGACAGATCGATCTTGTGATCAGGATGGGTAACTTATTCCTATACCAGACTAAATACCTATACTCCATTTAAAGTAAAAGTATTGAGCTGTAGTTTTACTCATCCAACTCATCAATAAGTTCTATGTTCGAGGCAAACCGAAATGTAGAGTCTTTAGTGCAACATGCTTTGTTTAAGCGGTTATCAGTAAAGCGTATCAATGGCGGTTTTACATTATTAGAACTGCTATATACAGTTATTATCATTGGCATTTTGGCGACAATTGCTCTGCCTAATCTGCTAGGTCAAATTGGAAAAGCGCGACAAACTGAAGGCGAAACGGCAATCGGTACGTTCTTCAAAGCCCAGCAAGGTTTTCACCTAGAAACCGGTGGTTTTGAAACAAACATCAATTCATACAATCAGCTTTTGTCATCGAATGCACTGGGAATAACAGTTGACTTTCAGCACTATACAAGCGGCAGTGTCTCATCGTCGCCTGACGAAACGACCATTGCGCTGGGATCCGCTGCGGTTTCTAATGCAAAAAGAATTCGGCTCTTGGAAGGAGAACTTGAGTATGACAACGGCATTTTCATCAGTGTGATTTGTCAGTCTCGTCAGATTGGTGGTCCCGCTCCCTCCGCCGATCCCTCGACTCCTTCAGGGATTCCATCTTGTGGTGCCGATGGCGAACCCATTAATTAACGACGATTAACACCTTCCAATGATCGACAGCGTTCACGGAGTCATTTTTCCCGCTGTGCAATTACCTGAGCAAACACCTCTGTTTCGGACTTATGGTTTTTCTTGAAAAGACCCGATCACTAATATCATGAGATCGCCAGAAAGGGGTTCGCCTCAATTTCACCCATTTCAAATTTTCGATACGCGGACGCTTTTTTTGCCCATTGTCTTTGCATAGATGCCGGGACGCTAGGATAATTCTGCTCAACCGTTATCCTTGCGTTAATTTTGCCGCCATGACCCAAATCGTTGAATTGAATGCTAGCCATATCGAAACTCTCGAACTCCAGCCGATTCGCAAATTTATAGACGCAGCCCCCGGCGATTTTGGGACTTACGAGCAACAACTCCAATTCAATATAGACATTCCGCGCGATCCCTCAGATCCAAGAGAGCTCTCTGAGCTGCCGGAAATTCGCCTATGGTTTTTGCGTCTCGACGCGACTTGCCCTTGGCTACCCCTGCTTCTAGATTGGCAAACAGGCGAAGCGGCACGACATGCTGCGATGCTAGTGCCCCATCAATTCAACCGCAACGAAGGCATTCAATTCAATCCGGAAGCCTTAGAAATTTACGTTATGGGCAAACTCATGGTGATGGCAGACTGGCTTAAACAACACAACATTGCTGGTAATGCTCGCCTCAAATCCTTTGCTCAGCTCTTTGGATACGACATCGACGATAGTTTTTTTGAGCTAATTGGATAGCCATGTTCGTCGACCAGATTAGGGTTAGCCGGCACCTTCGTAAGAAGATCGGCTGTGTGCTAGAGCGCTTGGAGATTAAACAATTGAAAATCAGAAGTGTCCTAAGCTGTCTAGCAAAAGACTATAAGAGCTCTCTAGCTCGGGGCTTGTAAAGCAAATAGAATAGCGATTCGATGTAGCGCAGCATGTCCTCCCGCTCTTCTTTCGATGTATAGTTCCAAAAACCATAGATCCGCGCCAAGGACAGCAGTCGCCGAGTATGGTTCTTCCAGGTATAGGTCGACTGTACCCGGGCGATCGCAGCGGCTGAAATTCGAGCCCAATTTTGGGGATTGTGATCGCAACGATTGACAAAATCGAGCATCTTTTGGGCCATGCCCTCCAGTTGTGTCGGATTGATATGAAACCCGTTTTGGTTATCCTGAATAATTTCGATCGGCCCGCCAAACTCTGTAGCAAAGGTTGGCAACCCTGAAGCCATGGCCTCTAACGCGGTTAACCCAAACGGTTCAAACAGGGCAGGCTGGACAAAGAGGCCCTGATGCTCGGCAATAATACGATAAACTTCGCCACAATCACTTCGAGAAAATTGAATGCCGAGCCAGCGTAGCTTACCCTGAAGTTCGTAACGATCAATCAGTTCATAAATGCGCTCAATTTCTTCTTGCTCCTCATAACCCATGGCGTCTGGGAGCATAATTTTTGTTGTGACTAGTATGAGATTACATTTCGCTTGCAGTTCCGGGGAAAGAGCGAAACATTCCACCAAGCCACTCATGTTTTTACTGTGGTCCATCCGACCGAGCGCAAAAATGGGACGTTTGCTGGCGTCTTCTAACTGACCAAAGGTTTGATACGGGTGATCCAGATGAAACAAGGTTTGCTCCAATCGTTCTGTCTGGGCAGAAGAGCGCTGAAAGGCTTTGAGATAGGAAAAGAATATAGTTTCATCGACCCCTGGCGGCACAATATTGAACTTGGGTGAATACAGTTCAATGCCTTTCAACACATGATATAGCCCCGGCATCGTAAAGCTTTCATAGGATTCGTATTGCCCCACACTGTCTCGGCGACCGGCGATTTCTTGGTAGGTGCTACTAATCACGCAGTTAGCAGCATTCATCGCAATCAGATCGGCCGTGAAATGGGCAGAAAAATGATAGCTATCTTCTAAGTCCTGCCAATACAAATTACTAAACAGGTATTTGGGTTTTTCCAGGGCATGGGCGATCGCAAACTGCGTGACTTTTAAACGCCGAGCCAAGAGAAATGCCACTAAATTCCCGTCAGCATAGTTACCCACAATCAAGTCTGGGCGACTGTCTAGCTCTGCGAAGAGTTGCTTTTCCGCGTCGATCGCGAAAGTTTCTAAATAGGGCCAAATCTCATGCCGAGAAATCCAACCTTGAGTACGGCCGCCCCCAAAATCCCGAAACGGAACCCGTAGAATCCAGGCATTATCTGCATTTTCAACCTTTTCAAGGCGTTCGTGACAGCTTGTTCCTTCACTTTCCGGAATCAGACGCGTCAAGATAACAACTTTGGGCTGAATTTCGAGACTCGCCAAACCCGCGAGTTGAATATCTTGCTGCAACTGCTGCTCTAGTGCGCGAGCCTGATCTAACACATACACAACCTGTCCACTCGTATCAGGGCGACCCAACACCCCGGTTTGGGCAAACCAGCCGTGAACAGAAACCAACACAATCCGAAAAATCAAGGGAATCCGCGACAAAAATTCCTCTAGCCCTTCGTCATCGGGAGAGTCGATGAGTTCATCCAAAATTTCCAACGTTTCATGGATTCGGGCAGCCGTGTTGCCCCAGCCCGGCTCAAAGCCCAATGCTTGTAAGTCCGCCCGAAAATCCTCATAGGGCTTTGTCGGCGGCAACTCCCGAGTGAATGAGATCGCAGTTTTGACCTGATCCGAAAGCTGTCTTTGATCACAAATGCGCTCGTTAATCAATAAAACAGTCTCGTTGTAGCGATGCAGACGGAGAAACTTATAGAGGGCGCTAAGCCATTGCGCAGGATCTTGAAATAACTTGCTAGATAAATACCGATTGAGGAAACGGACGCCGCGGCCAATATTTTTGGCGTCGCGAATCATCGGTGAGTAATCGTAAAAGGGACCAAAATCAATCTCAAACACATCCCCATCGTCGGGACGATATTGATCCACTAAGCGATCTCGAATATCGAGCAGTTCTGGCCGATCTAAGGGCTCATAGCTGAGATCGTCGTGTAAGCGGTAGGTTTCATGGCGAGCAATCTGAGGACGCACGATGAAACAAAGACTGTCGGCATCCAGAATGACCTCCTGAATGGCATAGACTAATTTACCCAGACGAGATGTGCGGAGAGCATCAGCTGACTGACCGACATCGGCACAAAAGAGTTCATAGGCCTGCAGAATTTCGTTGCGTAGCAAATAGGCGTTGTCTGCCTGCCGTAAGTATTTGATAAAGTCGCGGAGATCATCTTTCTCGGATGAATTGAGGACCGCTTCCAACAAATAAGCCATACTCGCCCGTCGCCTGAAATGTTTTTCAATTATCCCCCCAGGGAGGAACACCCGGAACGGGAACGTCGCATTATGTCCAAATGTAAAGAAAACACTGCAGTATCCCCTTCCTAAGCGAGGTTGTCAGCGATTTTGCAGCCGTTCATGCTCGCAGCGAGCACAATTTTCTATCAGGATTGCTCCCCAAAATAGCGAAGTCCGTTGACCCAATTAACTACGTAAATCAGGTGACTGATTACTCAGCTGGTAGTGGAAACGCACCCGGATTTTCCGTCGTAATGCGTTCAACGTTAAAGCTTTCAATATTGTTCTCAAAGCGATTAAACCTAATACGCATCTCTCGATATCCCAAAGCGGTAGAGGTTCCGCGCTCCGTGGGACAAGTCACTTGCAGCAGAAACTGCTGTCCGGCAGATACTGTGTTGCGATATAGACGCTTAGGACAGTCAAAACTTATAAATCCCTCAATCGCCAACTGATTCAGGGCCGCCACTCCTTGAGGGCTACTTAGGACACCTTGCCAAGTCTGCATCAACTCCACAGATTCAATCGGCTGCCATGGATTGTTGGCTTGCAGATTACTAGGCTGAGCTTGTGCGATCACAACGGCTCCCACTTCCCAAAAACCCAACGACATTACCCCGGCCCAGAACCACCGCATATCCACCTCTCTGAATTCTCTACTGGTCAATACCTAACCCGTAAATTTAGACGCCACGATCATGGACCCAATGCCTTCATCCGTCAAAATCTCGAGGAGCAATGCATGGGGAATACGACCGTCAATAATATGTGCTGCTTTGACGCCTTGAGCCAGCGCGCGCACACAACAATTGACCTTAGGAATCATGCCGCCCCCGACGATGCCCTCGCCAATCAATTCTCGGGCCTTTTGGATATCGAGCTGAGTAATAAGGGTGGACGGATTTTTATAGTCCTCAAGAATACCGGCGGTATCCGTCAACAAGATCATTTTTTCCGCTTCTAGAGCCGCCGCAATTTCACCAGCCACGGTATCGGCATTGATGTTGTAAGCTTGACCCTCGGTATCCCCCGCAACGCTGGAAATAATGGGCACGTAGCCGCTTTCGACCAACGATTTTACTAGATCCGTATTAACCTGAGTCACCTCTCCCACAAAGCCAACCCCTTCCTGACTGACCGGTCGCGCAGACATTAAATTGCCATCCCTGCCGCAAAGACCAACGGCCTTGCCGCCTGCTTGATTCACCAGAGACACGAGTTCTCTATTGACCCGCCCCACTAAAACCATTTCCACCACGTCCATTGTGGCGGCATCGGTTACGCGCAAGCCGTCTTTAAATTGGGGTTCGATATTGAGCTTGGTTAGCCAGCTATTGATTTCCGGACCGCCGCCATGCACCACGACTAGGCGCACCCCAACGCAGGACAGAAACACAATATCGCGAATAACTTTGTCCTTGAGACTGCCATCTTTCATGGCGGCTCCGCCATACTTGACCACAATAGTCCGATTGGCAAATTTTTGAATGTACGGTAGCGCTTCGCTTAGAACCCGCACGCGATTGGCACCGGTCTGCTGAATATATTCGCTCTCGCTAAGCATAGGAACTGCTGTTTCTCTAAAGCCCCCATCCTAATCCTTTGACTAGGGGCTGTCTACCACTGCGCAATAAGCATCTGAGGTGCACTGCCAAACCGCCCCTATAACCTTCGCCAGATTGCTTCCGGGGAAGCCTGTTGCCCATAACAAGCCAAGAATTTTTTTCACGGTTGGCTCAAGATACTGACCTCTGCTGATCTGGATCATTAATCGTTGCATTCAGTGGATTTATCACATTGGCTGTGAGCATCCCTGTACAGACAACCTCATCCCGGAAGAATTAAATCGACTGCATTTTACGACAGGTACCAGGAGCGAAGAAGACCTGCAATTGATGGTAATATCGAGGTCACAATGACTCAGCCAAGAGCGATTGGGATGGCGGTATGGACAAGAAAAAAGTCGTTTTTATCATCGGGATTGGACGGTCAGGCTCCACCATGTTGGACTGCATGATTGGCAGTCATCCCAGTGCGTTTTCCTTGGGAGAAGTTTCCAAGATTGCAAACTTTAAGAAAACGCCCCGAAAACCTTGGTCTTCTGTGAGTGATTTTTGGGAAACTCGGTTTACACCAGCAGAGAAGGAGCGACTCTATCAAGCGTTTAGCAATGCCCGTTTACGGGAAGCGGTTCCCCTCAAAATTGAAAAGATTTACCGCAACTTCATCGGTGAAGGGGATATTTTCAGTCCATACACTTTCCTTCATGAAAAAATTGGCAAGCCGATTTTGATTGATTCCAGCAAATATCACTTTTTCGTGTCGCCTCGTTTGGAAGCTGATGAATTTAAATCAGGGGCACTGGATGTTTATGTGATCCACATGGTGCGAGATGCGCGAGCGGTGCTTAACTCTTATGTAAGAGCCTATCCGGATCGCACCGTGGATAAGATTGCCCGCAAGTGGAATGCGAATTTGTCTGGGGCGTTAGCTATTTACGATCGGTTTCCGGAAAATCGGCGTCTGGAAGTGCGCTACGAAGAGCTAGCAACCGACCCAGACGGGACATTGCAGCGAGTGTGTGATTTGTTGGGTTTAGACTGGCGTCCGGAGATGAAAGAGTTTTGGCGTCATGAACATCACCTTATTGCGGGGAGTTTAGGGGTGTTAGCACAGATAAATCGCTATCGGGGAGAGCAAATAAATCAAAGCGTATCTGCGGTGCATGGCAGTTACTACAAAGACAAGCCCATGGAAATTCGGTTGGATACTCGTTGGGAACGGGAGTTAGCGCCGGAGAAACTGGCAGAGTTTTATCAACTGACGAATAATCGCAACCGTCCCTATGAGTGGAATCCAGCGGAGGTTAGTTAAGGTGTTGGGTTTCGTCGGCTCAGCAAACCTCATGACAGCGTAGACTTTTTTCTCAATTATGTGCCCACAAACAAGCATAACTCTCGGGAAGACCATCCAGAAACTGTCTTAAAATTTAGTTAAGCCATCAAGCATTTTCTTTATGGCCAAACTTTTTTTCCGACCTATCGCCGTTGGCTGCCGATGAGCTTTTCTTCTATCTCCCGTCCCGAACCAACCTGGCAGCGAGTTATACGCCTATTGCGTTGGGATAAGCCTGCTGGACGGCTGATTTTGATGATTCCAGCGCTGTGGTCCGTATTTTTAGCTGCGCGCGGAACACCCCCTGTTCCGTTGGTCGGAGTCATTATTGTCGGGACTTTAGCCACTAGCGCGGCGGGGTGTGTGGTGAATGATCTGTGGGATCGCAATCTCGATCGGCAAGTCGCACGCACCAAAACTCGGCCTCTAGCAGAACGCTCTTTATCAGTCAAAACCGGTCTGGTAGTCTTACTCATATCTCTTGTCTGTGCCGCTGTGCTGGCGTTCTATCTGAATACTCTCAGTTTTTGGCTGTGTGTCGCGGCTGTCCCAGTCATCATTGGTTATCCCTTAGCGAAGCGGGTCTTTCCTGTTCCGCAGCTGGTGCTGTCGATCGCGTGGGGCTTTGCGGTGTTAATTTGCTGGAGCGCGGCGGTCGGTCAGCTTGAACCTGAAACTTGGGTGCTGTGGGCAGCCACTGTCAGCTGGACTCTGGGTTTCGATACGGTCTACGCCATGAGCGATCGCGAAGATGATCGCAAAGTGGGCATTAACTCCAGCGCCCTCTTTTTTGGCAGGTTTGTTGCCGATGTCGTAGGTCTGTTTTACCTGCTAACTGTGGGCTTGCTGGCTTACCTCGCAACTTTGATGGATTTGCACATTTCGTTCTGGCTGTGTTTTGCGATCGCGAGTTTGGGGTGGCTTTGGCAGTGGTGGCAGTTGCGTCAGCCAGAGGTACGCCCGACGCTGTATGGACAAATTTTTCGCCAAAACGTCCTTCAAGGATTTGTGGTGTTGATGGGCTTTATTTTCGGCGTTCTACTTTAGCACTGAGGCAATATCCTCTACTGATAGCATCCGCCCTCTTCGTAAGGGGGCTGCGGCATGCCAGAGCGCTTTAAAATTGGGCAACTCAAAATAAGAAGTGTTCTAAGTGCTCTGACGGAGGCAATAAGATTCCAGGACTGCATCAAATACTTGCATAATTTGCGGGCAGTTGCTTTTTTCGTAGTGCAGACAACTATTTGCGAGGAGACCGACCCCTAGCATGGGCTGAAATATCTCCAAACACAGCCTATGACCCTTGCTTCAGAACCGTTTGAGTCTTCGAGCGCTCTGACAGAAATGTCTGTCGAACCTAAACCGCTTTCCTATCGCCGCTTACTTTTTTATGCCAGCCTAGTCGGTATTGCAGGGGGTCTAGTCGCTACGGCGTACTATTTTGTTCTGGAAACCCTGCTGGACTTGGTGTGGATAGAAGGCAAAGAATGGATACTTGCGTTCTTTCCGAGCTGGTTACCCCATTGGCACTACACCTGGATCGTCGCCACTATCGGCGGTTTAGGAGTCGGTCTCTGTCTCTATTTTCTCGGGTTACCGGGTGAAATGGCGCTGGTTATCGATCGCGTGCATGATGCGGGACGTTTAGAGCCCAAACAAACTCCTGGCATGATCGCCACCTCGCTCGTTTCTATTACCGCTGGCGGTAGCTTGGGACCGGAGGCGCCGTTAGTTCAGATCAACGGCAGCTTAGGTAGTTGGCTCGCTGAACGACTCAAATTAACGCTGCAAGGGATGCGCATTATGACCTTTTGCGGCATGGGTGCAGCGTTGGCAGCCTTTTTCGGCGATCCGATTGGAGGACCACTCTTTGCCCTTGAAATTCCTCATCGTCGTGGCATTGAATACTACGAAGCTATTATTCCCGCCGTGGTCGCCGGGATTTGTAGTTTCGGTGTTTTCCGGATGGGTACTGGGCTCAGCGTGGGCGGCATTTATAATTTCGGACGCTTTGGGAATCTACCGAATCTCACCTGGTTGAATTTAGTGGAAGGAGCTGCTCTGGGGCTAAGTGGTGCGTTGGCCGGAATAGTGTTTATCTACATGTTCCGCGGTATTAAGTGGCTAATCCGCAACATTGAAGATCGTCATATTTTGTTGGCGTTGATGGGCGGACTCGGCATCGGTTGGATTGCGGTTCTCTACCCGGCAACGTTGTTTTTTAGTGAGCAACAGATTGAAACTGAGCTGCTGGCAAATTCTGCAACTTTTGGCGTTTTGACTTTACTGGGCATCTGTTTAGCCAAGATGGTCGCCATTTGCTTCACTATTCACGGTGGTTTTCGAGGGGGTTTTATTTTCCCGTTGTTCTTTACCGGTGCCAGTTTGGGTCTTGCGATCGCGTACGGAATCCCAAACGTTCATCCCACCATTGCGGTGCTATGCTGCATGGCGGCGATTAATGTTGCGATTACTAAGACTCCCATCAGTACCAGCATCATTTTGACGGTTTTATCGGATACAACTTTGCTGCCGGTCATTGCGATTGCAAGTTTTACGAGTTTTCTATTAACCAGCAACATCGGCTTGCTGAAAACTCAGCGCGCGCGCTCCACCACCACCTTGTCCGGCTTACCTGATTCAGACGCGGATATTGAAGACATTTCGGAGGCAGAAGAGCTATCACCTAACGCAGCTTAAAACTGTTCGGGCATCCTACACAGACAACGTACCCAGGGGGCCTATTTGTCCCGTGCATGAGTTCAACTCAAGCGGAGAGTAGAATTAGGCAAGTGCATTTAGTTCTTCCTGGGCGCTCAATTCACCCGCCAGCAACAGCGCTTCCGTCCGTAACTTCGGCTCAACTAAAAAACCATGATGGGCCAGCTCATCCATAATTGGCTGCACGGAAAAAATCAATCCTGCCCGTTTGGCCCGAAGCAACATACCGACCGTTCCCATTACAGTAATACCCAAATTCACCGCCACAGAACGGGAACGCCGATCATCCAATAAAATCGGACACCCCAATTCATAAGCCAATGCGATCCCGCCCGCTTCGCTTTCATCCACCAGCATTTTGAGCGTGGCAATCATGCCCATATCCGTTGGCACCTGAATATGCAGCCAGGGCACCGAAATCCCAAATTCTTGTTGAATTGCCGGGGTCATGAGCACGGGGCTATATAGCTCGGCAATCATATCCAGACCGCCAATTTTTTCGAGGGCGATCAGGCTGGTGCTGTTAGTAACAATAGATTCTTTCACTATTCTGTTTCCCGAGTCAGGTCTTGAGCGTCGTAGGCAAAAATGGGAATTTTATTGCGTCCCAGCATTTCCATAAAGGAGCGCTTAGAATACCCTGAAATTTTTGCAGCTTGCCCCAAAGAAGCTTTACCCACCTCAAATAGCTTGACTGCCAACATTATTTTGGCGTCGTCAGCCGAGATACTTGGTGGAAGCGAAAGTTTCAGGGAATTATCTCCAAGCATGACCTACACTGGCAACGAATTAATCCATCAGTGGATACTGATCGGACTCTAAGTATTCCCCGCAAGTCAATAAAGATTGCAGCTGCATTCAGAATCCCAATGAAACCAATTTGTTTACGTAAAAGCTTCAAGGGCAACTTAGGCGCACAAATCTTGCTTGCGATCGCAAACCCGCAAACCCAGAGTCATTAAGCCATTAAACCTTAGTAGCTCTGTTTGCACCCCGCTCCATCTCGCGGACTTTCTTACCCCGCCAATGCAGACGAATTGGCGTCCCTTTGAATCCCATTTGCTTGCGGAATTGACCTTCAATATAGCGTCGGTAGTTATCTGGAAAGCGAGCCGGATCGTTGACAAACAGAGAAAAACTGGGAGGCTGCACCCGCACTTGAGTGCCGTAATAAATGCGGCCCTGTTTGCCTTGACGGCTGGTGGGCGGTGAGTGCCAACTGGTCGCTTCTTCGAGTACTTCATTCACCACAGCAGTCGTAATCCGGCGACGATGTTCGTTAGCGGCTTCCGCTGCGAGATCTAACGCGTTCGTAATGCGTTGGCCAGTCAGCGCACTGATAAACACCATATCGGCCCAGTCGAGGAAATATAAGCGATCGCGAATGCGCCGTTCAAAGTCATAAATCGTCGATGAATCTTTTTCGATAGTGTCCCATTTATTAATGACCAGGACCGCCGCCCGTCCCTCTTCTTGAATCCGTCCCGCAAGTTTCAAATCCTGCTCGGTGACTTCATCTTGGGCATCGAGCACCAGCAAGACCACGTCTGAACGGCGAATTGCCTTAAACGCGCGGTTGATGCCAAAAAACTCTGCCCCGTAATTGACGTTCTTTTTACGACGAATCCCGGCCGTATCAATCAAGCGGAACTGCTGCCCCTTACGTTCAACGAGCATATCGATCGCGTCGCGGGTAGTGCCGGAAATGGGGCTGACGATAGAGCGTTTTTCACCAGTCAAGGCGTTGAGCAAACTGGATTTACCGACGTTTGGGCGTCCCACGATGGCGACCCGGATTTCAGGGTTTTCGGGTTCTTCTTCCGCAACGGGCACATAGGGCAGTAGTTCATCGAGTAGGTCGCCGGTGCCGCTACCGTGAATCGCCGAAAACGGATAGGGTTCCCCTATGCCCAGCTCCCAGAACTGCGCCGCTTGAATCAATCCTTGTTCCACCGATTCGCACTTGTTAACCCCTAGCAAAATGGGCACCGACTGCTGGCGCAAAAAATCTGCGATCGCCCGATCTCCTTCGGTAGGACCTGCTTGGCCATCCACCACAAAAATAGCGACCTTGGCTTCCGAGAGCGCAATCATGGCCTGCTCCCGAATCATCGGCAAAAACTCTGTGTCGTCTTCAAAGACCAACCCACCCGTATCCACCACTTGAAAATCGCGATCGCGCCAAAAGGCTAATCGATACGTGCGATCGCGGGTAATACCGGGTTCATTGTGAACAATCGCCTGCTGATCGCCAGCCATGCGGTTTACGAGAGTAGATTTTCCGACATTGGGACGACCCACGACGGCAACGATAGGCAGCGACATAGTTTAGTAGGGGAAATGGTTAGCTGGATTTCAACAAAGCGAATTTTTTACAAAATGCGAATCCTCTATTGTATAGCTTTCGCCAGATCGCTTAGGACACTTTTGATTCTGAGTGGTCTAATCTAAAAGCGTTCTGGCGCGCAACCACCGATTTATAAAGGTGGCGATTGCGATAAAGCAGCTTTGATTAAGTTAAATCTAAGGTCGTAAGTCTAACTCTGAAGTATCGCGCTTAGCTCATCCGAACTTACAGGAGATGGAAATAGAAGAATTATTAGATATTTTTCGAGGTGGGCTGATGGCATTAATTCCCACTATGGAGCATGCCAAAATCCCCTGGCAACAGGCAGAAAACTATGATGATTGGGATGCGATTGCAGAGACACTTTACGAACAAATTGTTATTGATGCTCTTCGGGAAATTTACAGCTTAGATTATGAAGTTAAATTCGCTGACATGACATACACCCCCGGTTCTACGAGGGTCTTGCAGTCCTTGAGGTTTCATTAAAGGACAATGCAAAACCGCTGGGTGTGTTTTTTGCATTTGAAGCGACCAAAAGATTCACAAAAATTCGATACGTTGATGAAACACTTGGCAAGATAGCCAGCATCGACTTCCAGGTTTGTCAGTTTCAATTAAAATTTCGATAGAATTACACGTAAT
>JBCDHF010000092.1:0-12917 GCA_038750375.1 Cyanobacteria bacterium P01_H01_bin.15 | reverse complement strand
GGGAGATGAAGCGGTAATCATAAATATTCAAGCTTGAAGAGACGAGTTAATAGATGAATATAGGAAATTAATCCCTGTTGTTGTTGCTGGACGTGGAGAGGATTGAGATTAGGATTTTGAAGGCATAGTTTAATAAATTGATAGCTGTTAACGAGTAAACCCTGGACCAGACAGAGGGCGGGGTCATCGGATTGAATATGACGGACCTTAAAGTAAATGTCGTAATCTTCGATGTCTAGAATGGTCAGGCGTGTTTTACTATGTTCGACCTGGGCTAGATTCGTTTGTGGGATTGATAGCGTATTGATAATTTGGGCGATTTGTTGTTGGGCCTGAATTTTGTCGGGAGTTTTCAACGCGGTGAGTAACTGATGCAGCGCTGTTCTAATTTCTGCTTGTTGAGAGTCATCCAAATCGTATTCCAGGGGAATTTCCCAAGGAACTAATAAATCCAGGTTGGTGGGCAGATCGGATGACACAGAATAGGGAGAATATCGGATTTCAGCAACTAGCTAGAAACGCGGTTTAAAATTATTCGGCAGCCGACGACTCCTGGGACATGGCTTGACGAAGGCTTAGAGGGCGCATGTCTGTCCATACTTCGGCGATATGGTCCAGGCACTCTCGTTTAGTGCCTTGTTTGCCTTCTGCGCGCCAGCCCCAGGGAATTTCTTTGTACTCGGGCCAGATCGAGTAACGTTCTTCATCGCTAATAACAACTAGATAAATGATGTCGGTAGTCATGGGTTTTATAGGATAAGGGAAAAAAATTAGAGGATACCAAGGGGCTGTAAGGTTTTAAGGCTTTCCGTGAAAGCTGTATAAATTTGTTGGATATCGTCATCGCTGTGGGCAGTCGAGATAAACCCGCCTTTGTCGCCGCCTCTCAAGTGAATGCCTCGGAGTATCAAGTGGTAGGACAGTAAATTGGTCGCGAGGGGAGACAGTTGACTTTGGGTTTGTGCGATCGCAAAAAAGGAGCCGAATTGTACAAATCGAATGGGAAGGTTTTCAGCAGTGGTGAAATCATTTAGGCGCTGCACGAGTGCGATGGCTTTTTGAGTCAGACCCTTTTGCAGTTCGGGACCAGCGGTCTTGAGGCGGCGGAGTACGGCACGGGAGGCAATGAGGGAGAGAGGGTGTTTGCAAAAAGTCCCCGCAAAGAAGGTGGTGGGAAATGTGGGGGCTGAGTCGTCGCCGAAGTTCCAGGGACCGCCGTCAATATGATCTAAAATACGATTCCGACCGGCAATGATGGAAAGGGGCAGTCCACCGCCAGCGATCTTGCTGTAAGTCGCTAGATCGGCGGGAATTCCGAAGTGAGCTTGGGCACCGCCGGGATGAATCCGGAAGCCGGTAACCATTTCGTCAAAAATCAGCAGACTGCCAATATTGCGGGTGAGGTCGCGGAGTTCAGCCAGAAAGGCTTGGGGTTGGAGTTCTGGGCAGCGACTCTGCACGGGTTCTACAAGAACTGCCGCTAGGTGATTGCGCTGGGCTTTGAGGGCAGCCAGGGACTGGGGATTGCCATACTCCAATACCATCACGTCTTTGGCTGCTGTGCCTGGAATACCCAAAGCAGCCGGGACCGCGCGGGTGTTGAGATTGCGATTGAGCAGCCAGGCGAGAGGCGACAGCCAAGATTTCCGCTGAGAGATGCGGACTGCTTTTTTGCGGGCGTATTCACTTAACGGAGCACGCATCAGAGCGGCATCAAAATGACCGTGGTAGGAGTTGGTAAAAACGGCAATTTTATTGCGGCGGGTAGCGGTGCGGGCAATGCGTACAGCGGTCATCACCGCTTCTGTGCCGGTATTGCTGAAGGCCACTCGGTCCATACCGGTTAGCTCGCAGGCTAGGCTCGCCACTTCGCCGACGATGGGAGACTGGGGACCGATAGGTGGGGCGGTGGAGAGCTCTTCTAGTAAGGCTTTGCGCACAAAGGTGGGGTTGTGCCCAAATAAGTAAGTGCCCAGCCCCATCAAAATATCGATGTATTCGTTGCCGTCTAGATCCCACAGGCGAGACCCTTGTGATCGCGTGGCGACGATTGGATAGCACATCTCTTTGGTTTCGGGGGCAAAGTTAAAGCCAATGGCGCTTTTGTCGGCCAGAGTTTTGCGATTTTGAGCGGCTTGCGCTTTGGATTGGGCCGTGCGGTCCGTGTAGCGCTCAATCAGCGATCGCAAGTGACTTTCGGCCGAAGGTGAGGTGGTGACAGTCATGGCTTGGTGCAGATGAAGTGGGCGGAATGTTTGTCATCAACGGGAGTGTGTCCGTCGATAGTTTCGATGGCAATGTCTTGAAAGCCAGTTTGGAGCAGCGCGCTTTGGACGGCCACAATAGCGTGGCCCTTGATGGGATATTTCAGTTGGCGGCGCTGCCAGTGGGGTTCGAAAAAGGCGATATTTTGAAGCAGTTTAAGACGTAGACCAATAAAGCGGGGTCGGCTGAGTAGGCGATAGAGGACTGCTCGTAAGGGAGAAAAAAGCCGACTTAATAATCTCGGCTTGGCGTCAGCGCCCTGAAAAATAGTGACTTCAAAGGCACCGGTAGCGGTCGGGGAATCGTAGAAGGGGGTAATGATCCAGCCATAGTCCGGGGTGATTTCGCCTTCGGTGGGTTGACCGCGCCACCAGCGGGTGAGCTGTGCGGGATGGTTGAGGTCAAAAATAAATTTGCTGCCGCTCCTGAGGGAGGCAAACACTCGTTCGAACACTTGAGTCAGCGCGTCAAGGCCCATCAGGTGATTGAGAGAGGCGCTGGTGGAAAAGGCTCCGTCAAAGGTGTTGGGGCGATCAAAGGTGCGGGCGTCTTCAAGAAGAAATTCGGCTTGGGGGGCGTTTTGCTGGGCGAAATGCAGCATATCTTCCGAGCCATCTAGCCCCGTGACACGATAGCCTGACGCAACTAGGGGCGCAATAAGCTGCCCGGTGCCGCAGCACAGATCGAGAATATGACCGCCAGGGGGCAGGGTGGGCAACAGCACTCGTTCCAGCAAATCCAGTTGGGGCTGACTGTAATCCGGTCCCATGGTCTGGTTGTAGAGCCAGGCCCAGTTGTTATAGAGATCGTAGCGGTCATTCATTGTGGCAGGTTGTGGAAGAATATCAGAGATTTACTGGGGGTTACGGCTCATCTCAAGGCCGGGGGCTGTTTTAAGACGCCGCTCTCGCTCATGGCTCGGAGGTAGGTGTCAAAGAGGGTTTGATCTAAAGGCGGCAAGGGGAACGGAGCGTTTTGTAAGTGGGTATTCGCATTGATGGTTTCAAAAGGAATATCTATCTGAGGAGCTGGTTCAGCGGCGGAAGATTCCGACCGGGATGCAAAGAGCGCCACCAGGGGATAGAGGGGGTGGGTGGGGTCGGCTTGGGCAATGTGCTTGAGCTTGGCGTACCACTGGGAATAGGGCACGCGCTCGATGGGGTAGCCCGCTTGTTGGCAGGCGGTGAAGAGACCTTCTGAGGAGGCGGATTCCGGATGAATCAAATGAAACGCTTTGCCGGTTGTTGCGGGTTGCAAAGAGAGATAGACCAAGGCCTTACTGGCATAGTCTACCGGGAGTAAATCTAGGGGCGTCTGACCGTCAGGAGCGAGACCGAGCTGAACGTAGCCCTGCATCAGTCGATAAAGAAAATCGTTACGGTTAAAAGCACCGGTTTGACTATGACCCGACAAGGGTCCGGGGCGATAAATCGTAACGGGTAGGCTGCGATCGCAAATTTGAGTCATGAGCTGTTCAGCTACCCATTTACTTCGGTTGTATCCGCCGGCCGGGACAGGATAGTCAGTGATTAGATCGTCTTCGGCAATGTGGGTACGACCGGGTAGGGGGACCGGTGGAAAAACGCTCAGGGTGGAGGTGTAGTGGATCGGTTTGGGGCGTCCGGCGCAGGCTAGGCGAATGACCTCCAAGGTGCCGAGCACATTTGCGGGGCGGAGTTGGGCGTAGGGGGACAGATGGTGAACTTGGGCGCCGTTATGATAAATGCGATCGCAGCGGATGGTCAGATCTTGGAACGCTTGGTCACTTAAACCGAAGTGCGGCTGGGTCAGATCGCCGGGAATGACGGTGATGCGCTCGCGAAATTCGGGCTGCCAGAGCTTGTATTGACGAAGCGTTTCTTCGAGTTTGGCGACGGCTTGTGGGGGATTTTTGGCTCGGACGAGACAGTTAATGATGGCGTTGGTTTGGGCAATGAGTTCCACCAGAATAAAGGCGCCTAAAAAGCCCGTTGCGCCGGTTAAGAAGATGTTTTGCGGCGGACCGGTAGGAATTTCGCCGGAGCTGGGGTTGAGATCTGGGGGTAGCTTGCGATCACGTTCCCAATCGGGAGTGTCTGAGACAGATGCCGGGGCAGATGCTTGGGGGGAAGCTTGTTTTTTCGGCGCTTGAGTCCCCGTGCCTTTTAGCAAGGCAATAATGGCGGGTTTATGTTCCTTAAGGGTGGCGGCTAGGTCTTTGGTCAACGCACCTTTGGGGGCATTACAGCGGAGGGTTTCGCCATCCAGCCACAGGCGAATATCTCGCGTTTTGAGCTGCTGGAGTAGCTGGGTCAGCTCATCGGCAGCCACGGATTGGGCTTGGGAGTTTTGCATACGGGTTGCGGAGGATGGTTGCGGAGCCCTAGTCACCTGGGGTTTAGGGGTAGGCAGGGTCGAGATTTCGGTTTGGATTGGGATGGGATGGCGATTCTGTTGAGCCGTGGCGCGAGTCGGGGTGAGGTGCAGTTCGCGGCAGCCAACCAAACGCTCGCTCTGGCGCTGGTGCTGGCGGCAGTAGGCAACTAAGCGATCGGACTCTTGGATGGGCGTGGATTCTGGGGTGTAGTGGATGGAGGTGATGTAGGTCAGCCAGGGTTCTTGCCCCATGGCGTAGACATACACCTGGTCTGGATTGAGCAGATCCACCAATTGTTGACCCCGTTCGGCGTTGGAGCCATCTAGGCGGCGGGTTTGGGCCTGCTGATGAGAGATGCCCGGCGGTAGGAGCGGCCCGTAGGCCCAGGTAAAGGGCGCCCCGTCGCATTCCATGCCGATAAAAAGTACGTCTAGGTCGCCAAGGAGATGACGCAAGTTTTGATAGAGCTGCGGATCGAGGTTGTTGGAGTCCGCGGCCAGCATAATGGAACGGCCTTTGAGGGTGAGCCAGTAGGCGTTTTTGGTGGCGATATTGAGGTCGCCATGTTCGCCAAGGACCGGAATACTGCAGATTTCGCCGTCGGGGAGAGGGATGGCTTCGAGTTCGTCGAGGGGGCGGACTTGGGAGAACCCGACCTGCTGGAGAGCGAGCTTAAGAGACGGGTCGAGCAGGGAGCCTTTCTGACCGGAGGGAATGACGATTTGCCGGATGCGGTGCCGCAGTTGTAGCAGCGTTTCCAACATCACATGGTCTTGGTGGTTGTGAGTGATGAGGGCATAGTCAATGGTTTCCGGTAGATCCAGATAGCTGTATCGCTCCTTGTCAGTCAGATGTTCGTAGCTGATTAAGGGATCACACAAAATCGAGAGATCTTGGGTTTCCAGCAGGACACAGGCATGACCGAAGTAGCGCACCCGAACGCCGTCTCCGGTGTAAGGCTCGCTCTGGCGCGGTGGGTCTGGGGTGAAGAGCGTCCAGAAAAAGTTGCGATCGCAGTCTGCAATTTTCAGTAATTCCGCCAGCTCAGCAACTGAACCAGCCTGGTATCGATACCGGAAAAGTCCATCTAAACGAGGATCTGCCAAGGGAAACTTTAGATGCAGACTCTCCGCTTCCGGGAGCCGGGGCGTACTCATCACAAACCCTCGCGCGTCGCTATCGGCATAGAGTTTGAGCTCGAGCGCTTGGTTGCCCGGCTGATAAAACTCACTGTGGTACAGCAGTCCTTCAATGAAGCGGATCGTGGGGTGGTTGCGGGCGTCGTAGACTAGTTCGACAAATCCTTGTAATGGCGCAGGCAGCTTCTGATAAAGCGGTTCAAGGGATTCCCCGGGCGGATGCTGAGCGAGCTGATCTTCGAGGGCCACAATTGCTTGACTGAGGGCAATCAGGGGCTGCTGTTCGGTTTTGAGTTGTTCCAGCAGTGATCGCACCTCTTCCACTCGACTCGGTGGATGCTGAATAAACGGTCCCCCCTGCATCGCCGGATCTTTAAGCGCTGACTCGTGAACCTCGGGGGCCGTCACAAAGGATTCCATGATGGGGAGCTGCGACTGGGTGAGGTAGCGAGCGGCCGTGGCGGGCGGAATCAGATAGCTCCAGGCATACCACTGATTAATTAGGGGTTCCATCACCACGTTGGGCTTCAGGTAGCCGGAAAAGTCGGGCCGGGTCATAGCTCAAACTCCTCCCGGTCTTCGTCGTCCTCGGTGACGGGGCCTTGCAGTTGGGCAAGCTGCTGTTTTTGCAGGATGCGCTGCCCTAAGGTCGCTACCGACGTCGCTTCAAACAGATCGATGACGGTGATTTCGGTTGCAAACTGATTCAGCACCTGCGTCACGAGTTGAGTGGCTAACAGGGAATGGCCGCCTAGCTCAAAAAAGTCGTCGTAAATGCCCACAGATTCCAGGGACAGAATATTGGCAAAGATCCCGGCTAATGTGGCTTCCGTTTCGTTGCGGGGCGGCACTTGCGCTTGCTCAGAGACCACTGTCGGCACCGGTAAAGCCTGAGTATCCACTTTGCCGTTGGGTGTGAGGGGCAGCGTCGGTAGCCACATAAAAACGGCTGGCACCATGTATTGGGGTAGGGTATCAGCGATGAACTGGCGAATTTCTGTGGGCGTCACCACGTCCGATTCCGGGACCGCCGGAACGCCATAGGCCACAAGCCGCTTGCTGCCGGGCGTATCTTCCCGAGCGATTACGACACAGGCTTTGATCAGCGGATGACTTTGCAGGAGCCGTTCAATTTCGCCTAGTTCAATACGGAAACCCCGGATTTTAGTTTGCGTATCGATTCGACCCAGAATCTTGATGCGACCGTCTGGTAGATACGTTGCTAAATCCCCCGTTTTATAGAGAGTTGTATTTTTGTGATCGCCAACTTTGACAAACGGGTTCGGAATGAATTTTTCGGCTGTGAGGTCCGGGCGATGGCGGTAGCCGCGAGCTAGACCTACCCCCGCAATGTGAAGTTCTCCAGGGACACCCACCGGTAAAAGCTGAAGCTGCTCATCGAGGATGTAGAGTTGTTTATTGGTGCTGGGCAGCAGCGTGGGTTCGACAGGATTTCCATTTCCGCAGGGCACCATGCTGGCGTTAACCGTTGTTTCAGTGGGACCGTAGGCATTTATAAATAAGCGATTTTGGCTCCAGATCTCGATCAGTTCAGCCGTAGGAGCCTCGCCCCCAACCAGCACCATCCGCAGTGCCGGAAATTCACCAGCCGGAACGCTTACTAACGCAGACGGGGTAAGAGTGATGTGAGTAACATCGTTGCGTCGAATCAGATCCGCTAGACTAGGACCGGGCAGCAAAGAATTACTGGGTGCCAGCAGCAAACGCGAGCCGCTCGCCAAGGCCATGATGATTTCCGGAATCGAGGCATCAAAACTAAAGGAGAAAAATTGCAGAATGCAGTCTTGCGATCGCACTTGGCAGACGCGCAGTTTATCTTCGGTGAGGTTGACTAATCCGCTATGGGCAATGAGGACGCCTTTGGGTTTCCCGGTAGAGCCGGAAGTGTAGATCAAGTACGCCAGATTATCGAGAGTAGTTTTGCGGGGAGGGTTGTTCGTCGGCTGATTTTCGGGCCAATCTGCATCCAGCAAGATCCGCTTGACTGGCTGATTCGTGGCGATACTATCGGCGAGGGAGCTGGTGGTTAGCAAAATCCCGACTTGGGCGTCGCTCAACATGTAGTCAAGACGCTCAGGAGGATAGGTCGGATCGAGAGGTAGATAGGCGCCACCCGCTTTATGGATGGCTAGTAGCGCAATGATCATCTCCAACGATCGATCGCAGGCAATACCCACCACAATTTCTGGTCTGACGCCCAGGGCTTGGAGCTGATGGGCCAGCTGATTACTGCGTTCGTTGAGCTGTTGGTAAGTAAGAGTTTGGGGGCTGTCGCCATTATCGGGGTCAAAGGCGAGGGCGATGGCGTTGGGATATTGCTCAACCTGGGCTTCAAACAGATCGGGAAAAATTTTGTCTTTCGCGTAGGGTTTTACGTTGCTGTTCCAGGCGACAAGCTGCTGATGACTTTCCGGTTCAGTGAGTAGAGTCAGTTCGGCTAGCGGCAGATCCGGGTTCGCGGCAATGCCCGTTAACAGGGTTTGGAAGTGGGCAATCATCCGCTCAATGGTGTCAGCGGTGAAGAGATCCCGGTTGTATTCAAAGCCGCCCACAATGCCGGTAGCCGTTTCGTACAGATCCACGCTCAGATCCAGCTTGGCAGTGGTGTGAGCTTGGGGCAGGCGCTTAAAGGTCAGTCCCGGTAATTCAATGGTTTCCGGCGGGGCGTTTTCCAAGCGGAATTTAATTTGGAAGAGCGGGCTGTGGCTTAGATCTCGCTCCGGCTGTAAAACTTCTACGAGCTTTTCAAACGGAAGGTCGGGATGGTCGTATGCCGCCAAAGTATTGGTTTTGATTTGTGTCAGAAGTTCCCGAAAACTGTTCTGGGGTGTCAGTTGTGATCGCAAAACCAGCGTATTTACAAACAGACCAATCAAGCCTTCTAGCTCTGGACGATTGCGGTTGGCGATGGGTGTACCGACCACTAGATCCGTTTGTCCGGTGTAGCGATAAAGCAAGACTTTCAGCGCTGCTAGCAGGGTCATAAACAACGTGGCGGATTCTTGGCGAGCGAGCCTTTTTAGCTGTTGGCTGACTCCTGAGGAGAGTTCAAACTGGGCTACCGCACCCGCATAGGTCTGCACTCGCGATCGTGGAAAATCAGCGGGCAGGGCGAGAACCGGCGGCTGATCGCCCAAAGCCTTTTGCCAGTAAGCAAGCTGCTGTTCTAGGGTTTCCCCCTGAAGCCAATTGCGCTGCCAGCAGGCATAGTCGGCATATTGCACCGGTAGAGGAGATAGCTTGGGGGGTTGACCTAACAGCTCTGCTCGATATCCGGCTTGCAGTTCTTGGATCAAAATATCCAACGACCAAGCATCGGCAATGATGTGATGCAGCGTAAATAGCACCACCGTCTGGGTTTCAGACAGGCGCAGCAGGCTGACTCGTAATAAGCGATCGCAACTGAGATCAAAGGGGGTTCGGGCTGCGTCGATCATGGCCGACCTGACCTGGTTCTCTGGATCAGAGCTGGTTTGAAAATTGAGAATCTCTAGCGGAATCGTTGTGGGCTCAGTAATCTGCTGGATCGGTTCGGGGTCGCCGTCCGCCGTGACAAAGTGGGTGCGGAGACTTTCGTGACGAGTTGCGATCGCATTGAGGCTGGCTTTAAAAGAGGGGATATCTAAAAAACCAGTGACTTCAATGGCTAGGGGCACATTGAAAATCGCGGTTTCTGGCTGCATCTGCTCCAAAAACCACAGTCGCTGCTGGGCGTAGGAGAGCGGTACTTTGGTCGAGCGCTCGCTTGTTGTTAGTACTGTCTCGGTTTCAGTTGAAGTACTAAAGCGACCTAAGAAATCGATAATTTCAGGTTTGCGGGCTTTGAGCTGACGAGCCACCTCATCGGTCAACGCCTCATCGGGACCACTCACCCGGAGCTGACCGGCATCAACACTTAGGCGAATCCCCTGCTGGGTCAGACTCGCCAAAAAGGATTCCAAGGGTAAGGGTGTCGTGGTCATAGGGTGATCTCCTTGTGACCCGTGGGGGTCGGTCGCCGCACGGTGATAGTTAAGGCGTCAATATGGGTTGCCATAGTCGCGATGGTGGGATACTCAAATACCTGATGCAGGGGAAAAGTCAGCTCAAACCGCTGGCGCAGGCGAGTATGCAGGCGGGTGGCGCTCAGGGAATGACCCCCCCGCTCAAAAAAGTTGTCGTGAACGCTGAAATCCGACTGCTTGAGTACTTCACCCCAAATTTCTGCGATCGCAACTTCGGTGCCAGTCGCAGGCGGCTGTGATTGAGCCGCAGCGGGAAATTCGGGTAACGGGAGCGCTTTGCGATCGCATTTGCCGTTGGGAGTTAGCGGCAGCACGTCAAGAGCCACGTAGAAGCTGGGAAGTAGGGCGGCTGGAAGGCGAGATTCGAGGAATCGGTCGAGGGTTGCTTTTAAATCTGATTGGGTCAGCTCACCGATGAGATAAGCAACGAGAGCAGGACCGCTGGGCAGATCTGAGCGATAAGCCACGGCACAGTGCTTAATTGCTGGATGGGACGCGAGCGCCGTTTCAATTTCGCCAAGTTCAATGCGTACTCCTCGCAGCTTGATTTGCGTATCTTGCCGACCGATGTATTCGATCACCCCGTCTGGACGATAGCGAGCGAGATCTCCTGTTTTATAGAGGACCGAGCCGGGTTTGCCGAAGGGATTGGGAATGAAACGCTCAGCAGTGAGGGCGGGCTGTCCGTGATAGCCGCGGGCTAGACCGACTCCTGCGATGTAGAGCTCACCGGGAATCCCCACCGGCAGCGGATTTAAGTCTTGATCCAGCAAATGGATTTGCGTATTGGAAATGGGTTGACCAATGGGTACCGTGCTGTCTGCAGGCTGACAGGTCCAAGCCGTCACGTCGATTGCGGCTTCCGTCGGTCCGTAGAGATTATGCAGTTCTACCTGAGGGAAAGCCTCGAAAAAGCGTGCTTGCAGCGCTGGGGTTAGCGCTTCTCCACTACAGATAACTCGTTTGATATCCGGGAACGTTTCGGGTGTCTCATATTCCAACACTGCCGACTCCAAAAATACCGCTAGCATACTGGGCACGAAATGCAGCGTGGTGATCCGCTGGTCTTTAACGACTTGCCGTAGATAAACTCCGTCTTTATGACCCTCCGGTTTGGCCATCACCAGAGTCGCCCCGGTCATTAGCGGCCACAGAAATTCCCACACCGACACATCAAAACTGAGGGGGGTCTTCTGTAAAACGCGATCGCCACTCGATAATCCATAAGCCTGCTGCATCCACTGCAATCGATTCAACAGCCCTTTCTGCGTATTAATGACGCCCTTGGGCTGCCCCGTCGAGCCGGAGGTGTAGATCAAATAAACGCTCTGCTCAGGTTGAGTGGGAGCGGTTGCGATCGCAGTTTCTGTGGTTAGCGGCTGAGCCAGATCGATCAGAGTAGTCTCTGGAGCATTTAGGGCGGGTAATTCTTGGGTGGAATCGATGACGATGGCGGCAACTTGGGCATTTTCCAGCATCCAGTCCCGACGGGCGGCCGGATAGCTCGGATCGATCGGCACATAGGCGGCCCCAGCTTTGAGGACGCCCAGCACCGCTACTGGCAAATTGAGGGAGCGCTCTAGGTAGATGGCAACCCGAGCTTCTGCCCCCACGCCGTGAGCTTGTAGAGATGCGCCTAGACGATCCGCCTGTTGATGCAGGGTTTGGTAAGCCAGGGTTTGGTCGTCAAATTGAACTGCGATCACGTCCGGCGTTTTCTGAGCTTGCTCGTTGAGTAGCGTTGTCAAACTTTGCGTTGTGAGGGGTAAGGGCGGGGCTTGTTGATTCCACTGTTGGAGCGGTTGCTGCTCGGTTGGAGAGAGCAGCGCAATCTGATGTAGCTGCGCCTCTGGCTGAGTAGTTAGTGTCTTCAGTAATCCAGAAAGATGATCTAGTAGGCGAGTAATGGCCGCCGTGCCGATTTGGACATCGCGATATTTAGCTGTAATCAACAGCTCATCATCGCCACTCACCAACAACGTCAACGGAAAATGAGTCCATTCATCAAACTGAACTGTTTCCAGGTTTAAAGACGTCTGCCCTCGGAACATCTCGGCTGGAACTGGATAGCTCTCAAACACCAACAAACAATCAAATAACCCGCGACCGTCATTCACCGCTCCTTGCAGTTCCCGCAGCGACACCTGCTCGTAGGGAGATGTTTGGGCTTGCTGTTGGCTCAGGGCTTGCAGCCAGTCAATAACTTTTCGATTGGGCGCAATCTGAACCCGAACCGGCAGGGTGTTGATCAATAACCCCACCATAGTGAGCGACCCCGTTAACTCGGGCGAACGCCCAGCCGAAGTGGTGCCAAACACAACATCATGACGATTTAGATAACGACTTAATAACAGTCCCAGCGCTCCTTGTACGAGGGTATTCAGCGTGATTTGGTGCGCTTGTACAAAAGTCCGGAGTTGTTGGGTCTTCGTTGCTGAAAACGCATGCTTCGCTTCAATCAGCGTTCCACCCGGAGCCGCCTGCAAGATCGGTAATGGAGTAGGACCGGACCAGCCCGCCAGGTACTCGGTCCAAAATTTAAGGGTTGTGGAGGCGTCCTGTTTCTGGAGCCAGGCAATGAAGCGTCCATAGGACTGCGCGGCGGGCAGAGCAACATTTGGTAAGGTCCCCACCTGACGAAAATACTCTTGAAAAACATCTTTGAGCACTTGACCAGTTGACCAGCCATCTAACAACAGGTGGTGATAACACCAAATCAACTGATAGCGAGCCTCATTACAGCGCGCCCACACTAAGCGGATTAGGGGGGGCTTGTTAAGGTTGAACGGTTCACTGCGATTGCAGCTCAGCAGGGTTGAAAGCTTAGCTGCCTGGGCAGTGGGAGGCAGTTCAATCCAGTCCTGCTCAACCCAAGGCAGAGGAACTTGGCGATAGACCACCTGAAACGGTTCTTCTCGTTGTTCCCAATAAAAGCCGGTACGGAGAATGGTGTGACGCTGAAATATCGTTTGCCAAGCGGTTTTAAAAATGTCGCTGTCGATCACACCCGATAACGTCAACACGACTTGCGGAACGTAGGAACCGCCCACGGGGGTTAGCAAACTATGAAAGAGCAGCCCCTGTTGCATAGGAGACAGGGGATACATGTCTGCGATCGCAGTTCGTTTTACG
>JBCDHF010000091.1:0-12936 GCA_038750375.1 Cyanobacteria bacterium P01_H01_bin.15 | reverse complement strand
TCTTCGTCTGTGCGATAGACGTTGACTGCTTCGTGGGCCTTGTTGTAGCGATATTTTTGAGTTAGTTCCAGGACGCCAATATAGTTGCCGTCGGGATCGTCCAAGCGAATCCATTCCCCTTCTTTGAGGGTCCCTGCAACGTCTTCAGAGACAGAAAGCGTTACTGGGACGGACCAGGGAGCACCACTGGCTAAGCGCATGTTATCGACGACGCTTTCGTAGTCGGCTTGCTCCATGAAGCCATTCAGAGGACTAAAGCCACCAATGGCGATCATTTCCAAGTCGGAAACCGCCCGCTTGTCTAACTGAACTCGGGACAAGCTCTCGGCTTTATCTAAAAATTCATCCCGCTCAGCTGGGGCTGCGACCCGCTGAACAAAATGCCCTCCATGGGGAGGAATTCCATAAATTTCGTCTTTCATACCCTTTGTCAGTCGCGCTTTCAGGATAATCCTACCAAGGTCTGTGCGGTTTTTTTGACAGATTAAAAGACCCGAGTGGAGCCGAACGAAATAAGCGAATCAGATGGGCAGTTTCTGAATATCTTGATTGCGTCCGATTACGACCATTAATGCACCCTGTTGCAGCCGAGTTTGAGGAAGTGGATTAATGGAAAAGGTTTCGGCTTTGCTGAGTGCCAAAACGCTAACACCGTAAGAACTTCGTAGATTTAGTTGCTCTAGGGTTTTGTTGTGGAATTTTTCCGGAACCTTAACTTCGACAATGCTATGTTCCGTGTCGAGTTCAAAGCGGTCCAAAATCGAGGACTTGGTCAAATTAAACGCCAACGCTCGACCCGCTTCAAATTCGGGATAGACCACATGATCAGCCCCGACTCTCTGCAGAATTTTACCGTGGACTTCCGAGGAGGCCTTTGCGACTACGGTTTTAACCCCAGCTTCCTTGACGTTCAGGGTCGTAATCACGCTTTCTTGGAGATAATTACCGATCGCAATAATATGGGTATCAATTTCGAGAAGGCCAGATTCTTTAAGGGCGGGAATCTCGGTCGCGTCTAGCTGAATCGCGTGATCCACAATCCGCTCCGATAGCACCTGCGACACTAGCTTTTCTTCAACGTCAGTTCCGAGTACCTCATGGCCGAGCTGGTGTAGGGTTTGACAAACGGCACGCCCAAAACGACCCAAGCCAATCACCGCAAATTGTCTTCTTTTACGAGGACGATGGGTCAAAAAATTCAAGGAATTCACGCTTTAGTGAGCTCTAGGTAAAGGCCTGGACAAGGGGTTAACCGACCAGCAGATTTTCTTTGGGGTACTGCAACCGAGTCGGTTTTGACTCTCCAATAATGGCAGAAATCAAGATTAAGATCCCGACTCGTCCAGCGAACATGGTCAAAATTAGCAGACATTGGGAAATCCCAGTCAGGCTCGCGGTAATGCCTGTAGATAAACCCACCGTGGCAAAGGCGGAAACGACCTCAAACAAAATCGAAATTAGCCCCAAACTATGTTCAATCACTGAGATCAAAATTGTGATGATCACAATGGTCACTGCTGAGCCAAATACAACTGCGATCGCTTTCAGAATTAGCGGCAAAGGTATTTCTCGCTCAAACAGATTAACTTCGTCACCCCCTTCGAGAACTGTCCGTGTGGAGACCGATAAAATCCTCAGCGTGGTTGTTTTGATGCCGCCTCCGGTTCCGCTGGGGCTGGCGCCAATGAACATAAAGCCGATGGTCAAAAAGAGTCCGGCTGTCGAGAGTCCACCCATGTCAATAGTATTAAAGCCAGCGGTGCGGGTCGTCACTGACAGAAACCAAGCCGCAAGCAGTTTTTCGCCCCAAGCTAAGGTACCGAAGGTTTCGGGATCACTAAATTCAGCAAATAGAAACGCAAAAAACCCTAAACCCAACAGCAAGATCGTAGTACCAGTGACAACCCGAAAATTCAGCGAGAAGATAAACCGTTCTTTTCGACCTTTGACGATACGGGTTAACCAGTTAGTCAGCTCAATAATCACCTGGTAGCCAATCCCCCCAAAAACGACGAGACCACTGATACTCAGCAGAATCAGCGGAGAGCTGCGGAAGAGAGTCAGGCTATCGGGGAACAGAGCAAATCCGGCGTTGTTCCAGGCGCTAATGCTGTGAAAGATCGCGTACCAGAGGCTACGTAGTGGAGAATAGTCGGCACTCAGAAATCCCCAGAAGAGCAAAATCACGCCGGTCAGTTCAAATAGCGCAGTCATGGCGATAATAGAACGCACCAAATTGCGACTGCCTTGCAAAAATGGGCGATCGAAAGATTCCTGGATAGCGAACTTTTGGCGCAGATCAAATCGACGACCAATCAGCAAGATCAAAAATGTTGTAGTTATCATGTAACCCAGCCCTCCAAGTTGAATCAGACCCAAGATGACCAGGTGACCAAACACAGAGTAGTAAGTGCCGGTATCAACGACCGCTAAACCGGTGACACAAGCGGCAGAGGTGGCTGTAAAGAGGGCAATCAAGGGGGAATTCCAGCCAGGAGCACTGATGGCTAGGGGCAAGGTCAGCAGCAAGGTGCCAATCCCGATCAAAACCAAGAATCCAAAACATATGGTGCGGGCGACACTCATGTCACTGAATATTCTCGACGCAGCTGAAGGACGCTTTCGATTCTACGGCGCTTCCGCAAATCTCTGCGATCACAATGACAAATCGGTTCGTGTTAGAGAGGGTTTAGAAAGAGTCTTGTGGGGGCGCTTGCTTTTGAATAGAGCGTTTTTTAAGCAGTAATTTTTCCTGTTCTAGTTTAATGACTCGTTCATTAAGTAAATGAACTCTAGCCGTTAGTTGATCGATTCGAAAAAGTAACGGGGGCTCCTCATTTATATCACCGACCAATAAATCAATTGCACGAATGACAGCTTGTGTTTTACTTGTCCCATTTTGATCAGCCCATATATTAAGCCTACTCATTACTGACTCGGGCAACCATATGTTTAGGGCTTTTCCTTTACGTCCCATGCTCGATATCAATGAACGTACGTGCTAATTACATTGTATCTACATTTTTAGATTATTTCTATTTTCAACAATACTGTATTCATACTTTCAGTACTTTCAAGAAGTGCGAATTTAACTGTTGAATGGCTTACAGAGAAACCGATAGTTTGAAAAGGTGGATTTATAGGGAATTTGCCCGGTCTCTGGATATAGGTCCGTTGGGATAGCCGTTGTCATTTTGGTAATATCGCAGTCGCCGCCTTCGTAAGGTGGAGGCTGCGTGCCAGAACGCTCTGGAATTGTGCAACTCAAAATCAGAAGTATGCTAAGCGATCTGGCTTAAACGATAGAGCGACTGCGTGCCAGATCGTTTAAGCCATTTTTAATTCTCTGAACATTTGGATAACTGTGCTCTGTCTATCGTCTATTCATCGTCATTTGGCGAGCTTAATTTTTCATCAGAGGCTAGAGAAGAGGTTGTCTCCGGGGCCGGCTCATATTCAACAGTAAAGTTCGACGAGCTGTTTGGCACCGTTTCGGGAATAGAAGTATGCTCGCTTAAGTCTTCTGCCGGGGAATTTTTGAGGAGTTGGGTTAAGTCCTGAAGCAGGCTGCCGAGTTTACCTTCATCAAGTAAAGAGTTGATCAGTGCTAGCCCACTGGTGGAAAGGAGCATTTGATTCAAGTCACCCAATTGATTGCCGTTACCGTTTTGAGCACCGGGAAAGGCATAGATGCGCGCATCGCCAAGGACTCCTGGTTGGGGCGTCAGGGCTTTTACAATCTCAGGCAGGTAAGGCGCAACGCTAGGCCAGAGGCTTTGAATAAGTGCAGCCGTGCGGTTGGCATCGCTCAAAACATTTTCTGCTTCGACCAGGGAGCGTTTGGATTGCGCTTCTGCTAGAGATTTATCGAGATTTGCCTGGGCGAGAGTTCGAATTGATTCTGCTTCTAGCAGCGCGGCTTGGCGGGCAACTTCTGCCTGACGTTTGCGGCGAAACACATCAATTTCAATCACATTATTTTCGGAAATTCGCTGTTGTTCAGCGTCTTGTTGGGCTGCGATGAGCGCTAGTCGCTGCTCCCGTTCAGCTTGCTCAACGGCTTGGGCCGTGGTGACGCCCGCTTCTGCCTGGGCCCGTTCCGCTTCGGCCGTAAAGCGATCTCGTTCTCGTTCTGCGATCGCAATAGCGGCATCTTGCTGCGCGATTTGAGAGGCTTGTTCCGCTTGGGCGATTTCTATCCCGGCACTGAGGTTGGCGGCTTCTACGGTTTTGCGACGGGTGATTTCGGCGACTTCAGCTTCTTGGGTTTGTTGAGTTTGAGCTATTTTAAGTTCTTTGTTGCGTTCTTCGAGGGAGATATTAGCTTGGATTTGGCTTTGTTTGACAGCGAGATCTTGTTTGATCTTTTCTTCTTCAACAGCTTTATTTTGCAGGATTTTATTGCGTTCAATCCCGGCTGCTTCCTGGTCGCGAGCTTCTTGGATTTCTCTTTGACGTAGGGCTTTTAGCTCTTCGACTTCTTTGAGCTGAGTAAGTTTTGCTTCTTCTTTAGCTTTGGCAATCTGTAGCGACTGTTGTTCGGCGGCGAGTTCTTTTTGTTCAATCGCGACTTGCGCCGTCAGCTCGACTTCTCGTTTCTGCTGAATAGACCGTTGAATGGTTTCTGTGCGAAGTCGAACACCTTGGGCATCAAAAAAGTTGTTTTCGTCGTAGGTGTCACTTTCTTCGATTTCAGAAATAGCGATGTTGTTGAGCGTTAACCCGACTTTTTTGAGATCCCGTTGAATCAGATTCAATACTTCGTCGGCAAAGCCGAGTTTATCGGAGTCAATTTCAGCAATGCTTTTCTTTTTGGCAGCGGCCCGAATAGCATCATCAGCTCGCTTTTCCAGGGCATCGGTGATGTCTCGTTCAGAAATTTTGCCCGCTTTAGAGAGTCTAGCAGCGGCCGTTAAGACATCTTGTTCGTTAGGGGAAATACAAACATAAAAGGTGACTCGCATGTTAGCGCGGAGATAGTCTTGGGTTCTAACGGCTAAATTTCCTTGGCGAACTACATCAATGGAGATCTCACGTAAGGGAACGCGAGTAATTTCGTGAAATCCCGGCAATACAATACAACCACCGTTCAACACCACCGTTTTTTTCTTGGCGACAATCCCCCCTGTTCGCACAAAAGCTTCGTTGTTGGGCGTAATCACATATACGCGCGTGTAAGCCCAGACGCTAATCAACAACATCAACAAAAGGATGACGATGGTGATGGGAAAGGCCAACAGTCCAAAATTACCGATGGGCGGTGCGGGGATTTGTCCGAAGACAGGCGATTCCGTCGCAATCAGGTCTTCTGTCCGAGTAACTTTAGGGGGATTTAGCTGCGCTTCGGGTGAGTTCTTTAAGGGAAGTTGAATTAAAAAATTAAACCAAAACGATTGCATAGTAATTTACCTAAATATAATTTTCAGACAGGAATTTACAATTCACGTTCGCGATTGAGTAGCCATTTATCTTGGTCAGAACTATCTTTTGCGATCGCAAAGAAAGCGTGTTTGTGCTGATCGATAATGAGCACTTCTTGTCCTCGGACAGGGACAACGGCAGCCCAGGCGGGAATCATAACTGGCACAGAGACCAGGTTTTTGGACGCATCTAGCACATCGACTTGTCCAATCCGACCTTCGCTCAAGTAGGGCAGCCTTTTGGAGGCGACAGTCCCAATACAGCCAATAATGCGGTCTTCGCGGGTGTCCTCCCCAAACGAGGCAAAGACCTTGCCCAAGGGTCTCGCAATCATACCGCCAGCGGAAATCGCCAGCCCAAAAGATAGCAGCATAATCAATCCACCACCACCCATCAAATTAGTAGGAATGCGACCGAATGCGCCTGCTGCCAAAACGTTCAAGAACCACCCCCATAAACCCCACAGGCTAAAGTCAATGCCTAGCAGCAAAATAAGCGGTGCCCGCCCGACGCCGAACCAAGCCAGAAATTGCCAGGGGTTCAAGTCACTTTCGTCACCCCCTTGGTCAAACTCAAAGCCGTCATCAAAGTTTCCCAGACCTTGCTCCACTAAAGCTTGCGGGGGAGCGATATCACTGCTCACGTCTAGCTCCAAGTCCCCGTCCAGATCATCGTCGCCGCCACCGGTAAAAATGACCAACCCAAACAAACAAACGCCGACCCCGAGGAGTAACCAGTAAGGCAAATTGGCTGTATCAAAGACCATTGCAGAGTCCGAAGCTATAACTTCACCGCTAGCTTAGCCTGAGATTTTTTGACTCCTTTGCGATCGCAAACTTTTTGTCAGGATTGATTCTCCCGGTGAATCCTTTATTCGAAAAAGTACCAATAGGTTTTCTGCGCGGTGAGAGTGAGTTGTGCAACGCCGTTTTCCACCGGCAGGAACTCGTTAGTAAAGGCATCGCGTAACTTCGTCTTACCCTTGGGCAGCTTCAGTGAATAGGTTCCGCTCTTGATGCAGTGGATCGAGGCAAAGACCCCTGACATGTCCAGGCTCTTGCCACCAGGAGTGGAAGCCACGTATGCGCCCGCCTCCTCCGCGATGGCGTTGAGCACTCCTGGCTCGATCGCGAAGCGGGCCGCGATGTAGATTGAGGTCCAGTCGTCGTACTTACGCATGGCGGCAGCGGTCTTGCCATCTTCGGCATACTTCATCAGCGGCGTCGCCGCGTCGTCCTCGATCCAGAAGGCTTGCGACGGTCTACTATTGACTGGGGCTTTGGAAAAGCCCCGCGGCTTCATCGCTGCGAAGTACAGCTCGTCTCCACCCGCGAAGGGCAGCGCGTCTTCGGTGTAGGGGGCACCCTGGATGATCATCGGGGTCCGCCGCTGTTCGGCCGAGCTGGTCCGGGCTCGGATGCCAATTAGCTCGGCCATCTTATCGATGCTCAGTCCGTCCTCGGACATGTAGCCCACGTCGCCCATAAAGACCAGAGTGCGGCCATCACGCTTCAGGCTGTCGATGAATGCCCGCTCTGCGTCGTTGAGCCGGACGTTCTGGGAAAACAGATAGACCTTGTAAGCGTCGCGGCGAGGATGCTGCATTAGTGTTTGAATTGTCATCTGGTCGAAGGGCACACCCGAAATCGCCAATTGACCGCCCTCAACGATCTCTTGGGAGTAGCCAGCCCAAATGCGTCGGTCGTCGAAATGCGGTTGCTGGTTGCCTCGAACAACCACCACGTCGGGCCGAAAGGTATCTGCCTTGGTGAGCCGGGCGACTCGGGCCGCGATCTGCTGACGAGACTTCGCATGGTCGAGTATGGGCGCAAACTCCATGAAGTTATTGCCGCCATGTTCGAAGTAGAAGTAGCCACCACCGCGAGCCAGGTTTACACCAGTGTTCTTATCGTGAATCGCAGCAAAGTGCTGCATGTCCAGTGACCGACTCATCTGCATATCGAATTCTTCTTTTCGGCCTGGCGGGCGGGTGAAATGCGTTCTTAAGTCGTGATCGTTTGCCCACATCTTGGAGGCATCGAGCATTTCGAGCCCAGTCCAGGCCGAGACATACCCGGCATCCTTGATTCCATAAACGTAATAGTTGGGGGAAAGGTCGATGTGTTGGGCGTCGAGGAATGCCTGCTCGTTCGGGACGTTGTATGTAGCGATGATCGAGGGGCGAGGCCAGGCCGCCTTGAGTAGACCCGCGAGGCGATCAACCGCCCTCCAGGTTTGGGCTTTGTGCATGATCATGGCGTCCTTCCATGGTCCGTCGACGTGGTAGGCGGTGCTGTTGTCGAGTTGGCTCGGGGGCGGAATGACCACGGTGTCAAAGCTCTCGACCCGCTGTTTCCAGGCCCGAGAAAGCGCTTGCGTCGTGCCGTACTTTTCGCGGAGAAAGTCGCGAAAGGCCGCCTGGGCGTTGGGGTGCCAATCTATTGGGCCGGGCTCGAAGCGTGAGTCTTGCATGCCCATGAGCCCGAAGCCGACGATACTGTTACCGTACGGGGAATCTTTGACCCACTCAAGGATCTGTTTGCTCACATCAGCTACATCAGACCAGTATTTCTCGGAGTAGACAGAGGGCTGACGGTAATAAATCTCGTCGGCGGCCGGATTGTCCGCTGGGAGAGCCTCTCCGTACAGAAGGGCTCGCTTCCAGTAGTTCAGCTCAGGTCCCTTCGGGACGCGTTTGTACGCTCGTACACCTGCTTGATTGTAGGCGGTCTCGGCGGGATTCTCTTCGATCCACTGTTCGTAAGGGTTGATGACTAACCCCAGAATTACGTCGGCGTGAGGGTTTTGGCGATAGACGTCCATGAGGATGGCATCGAGCTTGTCGAAATCGATTTGCCCCTTACCCGTCCAAATAAACGGGTCTTCCCCTTGGAAACGCCCCGGGATCTGACCTTTGAACGTCGGACCGAGCATAACCGAGACTGTGGTTGGCAAGTCGACTTTCTGGCCCATCCGTCCGAACTGATAGTTGTGCGCCTGAAGCTTGTATGAGTAGGCCGGTGCAATGGGCGAGCCGTCTTTCATGAAGGTGGGTGTACCGTTGACCGGCACAATCTCCAGGGATGCGGGCTGACGCTGGGCGAGGATATCGAGGACTTGCGCTTTGGCGAACGGCTTGATGGGTTGGGGTTTCGGCTTGGATTGACCTTCGCGTTGGGGGTAAAGCTGAACCTGCCGGATCGTGACGGTATGCGGGTTGCCGTAGACCAAGATGTAGGGAAATGAGCCGTCGGGCCAGATGCGGCCGAATCCCTGAGCGTACCGACCTGGCTTGAACTGATTCCCTCCCTGGAGCTCAAAGACCCGCGAACTCCATTCACCCGGCGGGGTATTTTTGGTGAACATATGTCCCATGGTCCAGTGACCAACGACCTTGAACTCGATGTCCTGGATGCTCGCTCGGGGATCGTCGTCAACGTGCAACCCGAGCATCGTGCTGAAGGGCGAGTCGTCGGAACGATAAACACAGCGAACCACGTACTTCTTACCGACCTCGAGAGGGAGATCCTGATCGGGGCGGATCATCACGAAGCCTAGCCCGTTACTTTTTGTGACCTCCAGAACAGAACGTCCATCTTCTCCGGTCGTTAGCCTCGATGTGCCCTCAGCTCCGTCTACAAAGCGAATGTCCCAACCCTCGTTGGGTACGAAGTCGACGGCGTCTGCAGGGCGCCAGTTGACGTCCATCTTTTGAATCACCGGATCTGCGATCGCAATTGGGACCGCCCACGGTGTCGCCGGTAGGATCGAGGACAAAGCGAAGAGAAGAAACAATCGGATCTTGGTCATACAAACAAACTCCGGGAGCGGTGCTGTAACAACTATCTTGAAGATTTTAGAGGCCTATAAAGGTTAAATATTTTGATCAATTGAGACAGTATTGACTACTTTGACTAAATCTGTAAAACATCAAATATGAATGTGGGGTCCAGACTGAAAGATAGCAGTCGGAAATTTCAAAAAGAAAACAATTGATATAGCAAAGATTGCCGCTAGTACGGAGAAACGTTGCCTAGTCGAACAAAATCAATCAGCCGAACAACATGATAACCAAAGAGCAGAGAGACAAAAAAGAGTTGTGTTTTTGAGGACTTAAGTAAACAGAAAAATTTGTGTGGAATTCTCTTATTTGTCAACAATTCTTGGTGCCAATGAACGACTGCGGCAACTCCACAAACGAATAAACCAGGGCCAAAGACATGATAGTGAAGAGACTCGACCAAGCGAAGGCTCAAAAGACTCATCCATGAACGGGTCAGTCCCCAGCCGGGGCAGGGAATCCCCAGAAGATCTAATGACGGGCATCCTGGTAGCTGAATCGGCACACCCAAAACCTTAAAAAACAAGGTCCCAAGCACGACATAGGCAGCCCCGAGAGAAACTATCCGAACTTTGCGATCGCCTTTGGATAAGCCTTCAACCATGAACTGCTCCAAACTAGGGTTGAAATGGGAAAATTGAGGGTTTATTTGACTTCTCTGTAAAGAGTTCTGGGCTGAAACAGAAAATATACAGTAGACCCCCACAGATGGGCGGCAGCATGAGAAGCGCAATTATTCTAGAGATGATTCCTACCTCAGAATGAGAGAAGCTAATGAGTGCGCCGGCAGAAAGCGCTGAAATCATCAACAGAAAAAACTTCAGGCGTAACTTATAGAACATCATTTAGATAGCTCCTCAAAAATTTAGTACAGCGCCGCATACCCAAACACAAATAATGCCCCCAGAGGGATTAAGCAGAGCAACAATAACCAGGGCGACTTATTCAGTTTATTGAAAACCTTGACCCAAGCCATGATTAAAAACACAGCGCTGATGATATTGACGCAAGGAACAATGGTCAACACCGTCCACAAAATCGGATTTTCGATTTCACCTGCTATGAAAGCTGGATAATACCCCAAGACAGGAATGAAGGCGTACCACGGATTCTCAACATTTAACCGCTGATAAATTCGATAAATGAAATAGGCCATGACAAAATAAATTGCCAGGAAAAATATAATTTGGACGAGTAAAGCGGCAAAGGAGATTGCAACGTCCTCTGCAGAATCGATTTGCGCGAAGGTCCAGACATGATTTAATTGGGCAGTCATAATCAAAAATTTACAATTAATTTTGAGATTTATGCTAAAAACGCAGGCCACATAAGCTTTAGAGCCACTTGATTGATGCTACGAATTTTGCGTTTACACCTTACATCAAGAAAAGGATTTAGCGACTGCCCCTAACTTTTTCCTCGTTTTTTGCCGAGCATAGTTACATTTCTTCGTCCAATCACTTAAAACATCTACAGTGCTCTAGCAGAAGACATTGCGTTTCGTGGGTCGAGAGGTGGTCGGGATGCTGGCGGCGGTTGGGGAGATCTGGCTGAAGCGGTGAGACAAGTAACTCGTCGGAAACGGAAACAATTCAGGGACCTTTTTTCGAGAGATGGGTCCAACCTCGCGAGCCCCATTTAGAGATCGTCTGCTATGCGCTGTAAATTTGAACCCACCCTTAGTCCCTCCCAGGAGGGAAAATCGGTTTTTGTCGCAAGTTGTGTAGGCTATCAGAGCTAAGAACGCATAAATTTTAACCATTCCAAACTTGTAGACAACGACGGGTGGCTAGCCGGTAGAATGCGGTGTTTTATTTTCACGGCCTTAAGCATCAGCTCTTCCGCCTCCTGGTAACGCTTTTGATTTAACCGCAAAACCGCGAGGTTGTTGTAACTGGTAGCGGTAGACGGGTGGTCTTCTCCCAGTAGCCGTTGCGTCAGCGCCAACGCTTTTTGGAACAGCGGCTCTGCTTTCTCGTACCTCCCTTGCAATTCGTAGAGTGCCGCCAGGTTGTTGTAACTGGTAGCGGTATCGGGGTGGTCTTCTCCCAGGCGTTCAGGAATAATTTTTGCGGCGGCTTGATAGCTGAGTTCTGCGATCGAGTACAGTCCTTGCCCTTCATAGAATGAAGCGACTCCTATAAAGAGCCAAGACAAATCGTCATCTTCAACAAACTCCATCGGACCCGCAGTAAACGCTTCCAAATGCGGAATTATCGACTCAAATTCTGCAACGTGCGACAGGGTCAATGCAGACGGCATATTACTCGCAACCTCCGCCAACATCGTCGCATATTCGCGTTGATAAGCCTCTGGTGCTTCACTATTCCGTAACTTCTTCCGCAAATATGCCCCCACCAACGGATGCACCTGATAATCCGTCCACAGTACATCAGATATCTGTAATAAACTCTGCTGCGCCAACGCTTCTTCCCCTGAATCCACCTGTGCCTCCGCCCAATCCAATCGCTCCGTCAACAGCAACACATCTTTCCAAGCAACTGCATTCCCCTCAAACACCCCCACCACCATCGCTAACGCCTGCGCATTGTTATCCAGCGCATCCCAACTCAACTCAAGCACCGCCTCAATCTGCGTCAACGTCGTCGCCTTTAAGTCTGCCAACATTTTCGAGAGTGTCCACCGCTGCGGCTTCGTCTTTAAATAACTACCCACCAACGTCAACGCCAACGGCAACGTACCCAACCACTCGCACCGTTCCTCCGCGACTTCCGGCTCTTTTTCAATAAAAGTCACCTTTCGCCCTAACCAACTACGCAACACATCCAGCGCATCTTCTAGTTCCAGCGGAAACTCATCCAACAACAGCTCCCGATGACCCAAACTTTGCTGCCTCGTCGTTACCATCACCCGAAACCGATCATCCAACGGTAACCCCGGCTCCACCGCTCGCCAATCGGTCACATCATCCAACACTAGCAACACCGACCCCGATGGCGACCAATTCTCCGAACACCACCGCGCCTGCCGATCCAAAGGCTGCGCCCGATACGCCTCCGGTACTCCCCCGATAAACTCCACAATCGCCGCCGCCAATTGCTGCCCCAGCATCGGCAACCAACACACCCCACCCGGATAGTCGTCCTTGTGGCGGTCCGCATACTGCACGCCCAATTCCGTCTTACTAATACCTCCCATCCCCGCCACGGAGGTCACCGCCACCACCTGCTGTTCCTGTATACTCATGCAGCTGTGTTAACGCATCCTGCTGCCCCCGAAAGTGAATGCTTGGTTTTTGAGGAAGCGAGTTTTTAGACTTGAATTTTCGCGACGTTAACTTTGCCGGTGCCGACTCCGGCGACTTCAGCTAATGCTGTTTCAACGTTGCCCGCTTTCTCTCAATCGCCCGCCCCCAAAACTCATAGAAACGCGCATCCCAAAAGTCCCACGCCTGAAGACTTGGTAACCGAAACATCAAATCTTCAATTTCAATATCTGGCAATTCACACTCATCGAGTCGCACCGGAATCAGAAACGTACCGTCCGGATGTTCCTTTGCCATCCACACCAATCCTGCCCTCAACTCACGATTTACCCAAGTTGCCAGTGAAGTCGACGACTTAGATAAACAAGCAATCACCAAATCGCTACTTTCCTGCGCTTTCCGAATTGCCCGTGCCCATTTTTCCCCTGGCAAAATATCTTCTTTGTCC
>JBCDHF010000090.1:0-12943 GCA_038750375.1 Cyanobacteria bacterium P01_H01_bin.15 | reverse complement strand
GTTCTTCCAATGAGGATTTAAGCTCATTCAGTTTGTCTTCTCTGCGGGCAACAACCACAATGTCTCCTCCGTGCTCCGCATGGATCTGTGAAAATTCTTTGCCAATGCCGCTGGAGGCACCGGTAATCAACGCAGTATTCTTCATCTCAGTTTCAGTTTCAGTTTCAGTTCAAACTACTCTATTCAAGAGTCTAACGTTGCACGCTCTACATGGTGCACAACAAGACTTTAAGGCTAAGCAATCAAGGCTTTGAGGGGTTTATGTTCAAGGTCGAGAGCAATCCAGACATATTGTCAGACATATTGATTGAACCAGCCCACCAACTCTTCCGGAGTCCGACCCAGGTAATCATAGGCATCGAAACGATTTTTAGTTAAGTTCAACATCCGTAGCTCTTTTTCTACGGTCAGCGCATCGTAGTAGGCATGCACCATATCCAGATTTGTCCAGGGATCATTCTGATTCTGTATCACCAGCGTGGGCACCGTAATTTTGGGCACGTCATCGATGAAATTGGGTTCAGCGATGTTAAAGCCGAGTCGCTGACAAGAAACCTTTGCCCCAGCACGCTCCAAGAACCCCGGCATGCCAAGTGCCTCAACGAAGTAGCTGTAGAGTAAAGGTTGCACGGCGATCATCGCCTTCACATTTTCACGACTAGCCAAACTGTCGGACAAGCCATAGGCATAGGTCGTTGAGGCGGCTCCCATGCAAATGCTGAGCAGCCCTACCCGAGCATTCACGAACTCAGGTCGAGTAGAAACAAAGTCCACGGCTGCCAATACATCCTTGGCTTCTTCAGGTCCCCAACTCACCCACGGGATTGTACCAAGTTCGCTTTCTCCATGCCCTCGCAGGTCATACATCAGCACAGAATAGCCTTGTCCAGACAAGTATTTTGCCTGCCGCAGAAACTTGATATCTTCCTTCCAAGGGGCGATAGGTCCCCGGCCTTTAGGTGACCAGCCGCCACGGTTACATTGCACACCGAAGTGGCTTTGAATAATCACTCGGTCCGTACCCCCCTTGATTAGCCAGCCTCGCAGGGTCACCTCATCGCGCGCTGTAAACTCAACGTCTTCGTAGTCAAGTTCATAGTTTGATGGACTGTCAAATAATGGTGACTGGGACGGCTTAATCATCATATCGGAAAGCATATTACCGAACATTGTTTAGCTTCTCTAGTAGGGTGAGAACGATGTTGGATGTGGGGTGCCTGTTGTTGGCTTTGGCGGTTAGATTTTTGAATTCGATTTTACAAAATCATTTTATTTGTCAGCCTCTGTTTTACATAAATCTGATTATTGTCAAGTTGTAAAGTATGCTAGTTTGGAAGTCCCATCGGTAAAGTAGGAGATGAATGAGACGGAAGAAAAAATTATCGAAGAAGCGATAAATACATTTATTCGCTATGGTGCAAAGAAGGCTTCTATGGCTGACATCGCCTCAGCAGCCGGCGTCTCACGGCAAACCCTCTACGACCTCTTTGGCAGCAAAGATGAAATTATCACCGCCTCGATTCGTCACGTCACGAGGGTGAGTCTTGCAATAGTGCAAACTAGATGGGAAGGAATCGTTCAGCTCTCTGACAAGCTGGATGTGTACTTCGAGGAGACCATCGTCAAATCCTTCGAGTTATTACAGTCGTCTAGTGACCCGGAGGATTTGATCAGTGGTCATAATGAAGCAGGTAAGGCTGCCATTTCGGAGGCTCACAAACAGCACGAGGAGCTAATCGCCGATATCCTGATGGCATATGCGTCACAGATTAACGAGAAGAAAGGGACCGTAAAGCAGCTCGCGCACTTCTTTGTAACGACTGCAATGGGATTCAAGGCTAGCGCGACTAACCGGTCGGATCTGAATGGTTTGATTGAATCATTGAAGATCGTAATCACTGCGATAGTCGAGTAGTTTTCACAACAACAAAAGTCCCAAATCACTGCAACAGTCACCCAAACTGTTGAGTAAAGAGCCGAACTCCCTACCGTTTCAAATACAAAACTCCAATGCAGGTCATAGATATAGCTTTCGCCAGATCGCTTAGGACATTTCTAATTTTGAGTCGCCTAACTTTAAAGCGTTCTGGCACGCATTCGCCCCCTTACAAGGGTGATGGACACTATAATACAATCTTTCACACATTTCAGCAAACCCGAGGTTCATTAAGCAAGAAGCGGGATACCAAGTACTATTTTCCCACGCGATTCTCAGGGCTATGGCAGCTAGCGTTGGAGGTATTCCCTGGCTTTCGTAGGGATGGACTCAAATCAGAGAGTCTCATCCTGCTATTCATGAATAAACCAAGCTCAAGGTAACTATTATTTTGCGCCCTCTTGAGAATATTAAGTCGATTAACCAACGCCGAATTCCACAGAAGATCTCTTGCAGGCATCTAATAAGGGTAATCAAGAAGAAGATTGCAGATGGCATCGGTCAAATGGCAGCGGTCAGATTACACCGTCGCCCAAACGCAGCACATCGATTGCGATAGGAACCCGCGAGCATTAGAAATCTTTCCACCCGCGGATTGACAGGCTCAATGCAAATACAGTTTGTCTCTAAGCCTCGGTTGTACTTCCACGGTAAAAGGTCGTCGGCGTGAGCTTTGGGCACAAGTTCATGGAAAGTGGCAACATATCCAGCCTAAATCTGTATTCTACTTTTCTGTTGACTGCTGCAATTACGTAAGATTGAATGGGCTCCTATAGCAATTATGTTAAGCTCGGGAGTTCTTAAGCAACCTTACTGAATTCTTAAGGATTTGCTTAGTTATTTATATCAGTGTATGAAGTTAATCGGCTGTTTTAAAGGCGTTTTTATCCGTGAAAAAGCTTTAGCAATCCTTCTAAAAGTCACTAAAAAGTTGATTCTTTATTGAGCTCAAAAGCTATGTTCCTACTCTAAGTGGCCTTTTCCATAGTCTCGAAAATCTATAGGAGGCAAAGAAGTATCAGGTTAGGCCACTGTTTTAACTCAGACTTTTCTCAAGCGCCTTTGCAAGATTCACCGCTTCGCCCTACCGATCAAGTGTTAATACTTGCCTTCGTCAGGAGACAATGGTTGTGTTTTGTCATGCATACGTCCCCCAAGGTATCTGTATTTATTCGTCAACCAAGTTTTTTGAAGAAACGGTAAACCTATCTCTGCTTCCGATTCGTGGTTTTTATCGATGACAGCTCACATTAAGTTTTAGATAATCACTATTGAATTCACAAACAGCAATGAAGACTTACCTTTGTAGTTTTTGAAGCAGTTACGAGCAACTTAGATGTTTGTTTTGTGACTGATTCTGCGATAGCAAGAGTAAATGTGTTCATAGATCTATGGTTCAGTTGAGTTAGAGATTTTTTGCCAGGCTGTTAATTCAGTCGTTTAAGATGTTTTTGGCTCTTCTAAATTGATACTGTTTTGATGAAAATTTGAATTCATTCTTATGTTCGAGGCTTCTTGACACGTGCTTGTTATCAGTCGGGCTAGGTTAGCTCCCTCCTCCCATAATTCACAGAGAAGCTAATTTTTCAGTAAGTCAAATAATAAATTTAATGCCCTGGGTGGCTTTAAAAAACGTTTTTTTAGTTCTGCTTCTATGCCGTCGGGCGACTAGTATCTGCGAACGAGTAATCCATATAACAGGAAAGATAAGTCATTGGAAAATGATAAATTACGTGTTGCATAAAAGCGTCAAAAAAATCATCAGTCTGAGCGTAGCTGTTAGCACGCTACTGTTCTCTTCGACTGATGCATTAGCAGGTACTTTTGAATTTGATTTTGATAAAGCGCCGGACGGTACTGTTCTAGATCCTTATTTGTTGGATACTCGGCCTGGACAAACTATTGATGGGGTTCGGTATTCAACACGACGGAATAATATTGGTCTGATTTGGGAGTCTTTAGGGGTTACCATTTCAGGAGATCAAGGTCCAAGAACGCCAATTGGTTTGTTTAATTCGGACTGTGTGCCAAGGGGGGGCACTAGCGAGAACGGATTTACTCGATTGTGTGAAGGGGAAACACCAGGAAATACCAATGGAGACAATGATTTAGCCACGGGTACGGGATTTAATCCTCAAGGTGAGTCGGCATTTTCTAATCCGTTACCTGCCGAATGCGAATCTCCAGCACCAGGAAACAGCGTGAACTACTGCACACAGCCGCAGGGTAATGTGTTGATATTTGAGGAAAATAGAGGCGATGGGAATCCGGATGATGATGCAAACAACGGAACCATCCGGTTTGACTTCGATCGCAATATTGTGAGTACGGTTCGTATTGGTCGAATTGCCGTGATCGACGACATTAAAGCGACTTTGACCATCACTTTTCTCGACAACACGGTTTTTCAAGAAATACTGGATATCCAAGAAGAAAATGCAGTTTCTTTTTTCGGTGAAGATATTGGCAATTTGATTCCTGATAAAGAGGTGAGCTTCTTTACAGTTCAGCTAGCTGAGCAGGGTGGAACCAGTAGTGGAGCTGTATCTAGCCTTATCTTTACTCAGTTCGGAGATGAAACTCATGCGCTTGAGCTGCCTGAACCCTATTCACTGCTTGGTTTAGTCAGTTTAGGGCTGTTGACTGCAAGAAAGAGAGTTGGCTAGCTTTGCTTCAGAAGCATTTTTTAGCTTAGGTAGATATGGCAGTCGCCATCATCGTAAGGTGGGAGATGCGCGCCATAACGCTCTAGAATTGGGCAACTCAAAATCAGAAGTGTCCTAAGCGATCGGGCGAAAGCTACATGTACACTCATACTCTCTCGTTGTTAACACAATGTCTGGGTCATGGAAAAGTCCAAATCTACTCCCATCCTTTCCCAGGATTGAAACCGAACGGGCAGCAGAGCTAGCACGATCACTGTTGATTCTTCTGGGTAAATCGATTCGAACAGCTCTACCGTCAATTGCTCTAAATTCGAGGATCATCTTGCTCGAAATAAAGACTGTCCATTAATTTTGGATCATCCCAGGATTGTTGGCTGTACATTGCTAAGCTTTCAAACTGCGCTTTCAGCCTATCCAACACATTCTGTTGTGTCCGATATTGTTGGTTCGTCTCTAATTTGCATAAAGACGCGCTTGTTTCGCCGTGGACTGCAAAGAAATTGAGCTCCCGATTTTCGGTAAGTAGATTAACCAAACGAGATTGAACCGCCGGGTAATTAATTCCTCGGCGAATTTGAATTTGCTCCAACTCTTCTAGCTCAAAACTATGGGCAGGAAGAGATTGAACAAGTTCTGACAGGAGAAAGTAATCTTCGTACTGATGGCGCCTGTGATCGCAAAGATTTGGAGACTGGGCTAATCGTGCTAGATTTTGAGCCTCATAACTGGCGGTGCAGGATTGAGTTCGATCATCAAGTTTGGCGGCAGGGAAGGTTTTAGCAATCGTTTGACCAAGCAGCGTATTCGCTCGAATTAGCGGATCGCCACAAAGAATCAAGGACTGCAGCGAGCTGGGGAACGGCAACTGCGCCGAGAGCAAAGATTGAATTTTCTGCCAGAAGGGATTGAGTATCTGAGTTTCGATATCTGAAACGTTAATCTGCCAAACCTGTTCCTGGTAAATGCCCCGCCAGGTTTTTTGGTGAGAAGTTAACGTCTGGCGATCACAAAGTCCTTGAAAGTCACGATGAAAAAGACTTGACTTGAGCCATGGCCAAGCCGTGGTGACTTGGTTAGCTGAGCCAAATGACAAAGGCGGCAGTGCGGGAGCGTTTAAATCAGCCAACTGGGGGGCGACCAAGCGGGTGAAAATATCCTGCTTAAATTGACGCGTACCATAGGGCAGACTCACTACTGTCAGATGATCTCGCTGAATTTTCGATAGGTCAGCCAGATTTTTAGCGATGAGTATTTCAAAGTGGTCGCTTCCCCAATACAACGCAGTCGTTAAACCAGTCGGAGCGGCAGACTGAGGCGCCAAGCATTGGGCAATCGTGGGTTCCAGGAAAAAAATTTGATCGGCCTGATGCACTAGTCCGGCTTTCAGGGTCGCCTCTCGCAGATTAAAGCGATAATTATCACTGAGATGGGAAGGCGCACTCCAAACCACACCGGCCAAGGACTGAAGTTGTCCTTCTATTTTGCCCAGCCCCACCGCTTCGCATCTAAACAAATCCTCCAGGGCTGCAACAAGACTTTCTATAAGGTTGGCTAGCCGAATCGACTCCTCGGTCGGGATGGCGATTGCCCAATCCAGAGCAGGCAAAAATTGATAAATTTTCTCGGATGCGATCGCAGATTCGAGGGGCTGGCAAAACGGATGGCTCCAAGCATCTTCTGGCTGAAAAAGTGGAAAAGACTCATCGGCACTGGCGCTCCAGAGGGCAGCGCTCAGACCCGTCTCTCCCATGGCTAAACCAAGAAACCAGGGTCCAGTCGTCAGTGTGGTTTCTGGTCGTTCTCCCGCATCAATCTCTGAAAAACTTGCGATCGCAGGAATAGATGTCGAAGCGGGAAGAGACTCATCAGTAAATTCGGACGCCGATTGATCGATGGATGGCTCAGATAGAGTCTCTAAAATTTGCGCCATTTCTGAAACCTTACCGTCCGGAACGCTCCGGTCTAGCTGAAGCTCGCGGAGAGAAATGTGGGGGGGAGATTTAACCGGCTCTAGTTGACCGGGCTCGACCGGTTCAATGGGCAGGGTAACGCAGCCATCTTTAATTTCAATGGGCGTCAGTGAATATTCGGCCGCTTCAAGGGTCTCTGGACCAAAGAGATTGCTATCCTCACCAGATTTTGGATCGACGCGGACAAAGGGTTGAGATGGTGGATGAAACCGTTTGCGAAGTTCAGAGAGATCTTGACGCTTAGGAGTTAATGTCCGAACTTCCAATCGGAGATGTTGCAGTTGCTCTTCCAGCGCTTTTAGATGAGGGGTGAGTCCCGCAATGACGTCTTGGGAAAGGTTACTCCCAGACAGATCAGAATCAGAAGTAATGTGAGTAGACTCAGCGATTTCTGTGGGTACGCAGGGGGTTTCTGCGAGTGGAGTTTCGGGAGAACTGGGGTTATCGGCAAATAGTGTCGGTGTGGCCGTTGCTGACGTCAAGTCGGTCTGCTGTGAGTCAGATGAGGTCTGGGTTTCTGTTGTAGGGTCAGAGGAAGAAGAGGAGAGCAGTTCAATTTCGGCGTTTCGCAAGGTCATCAGGTAGGGACGAATCTCGCGGAAAAGCGCCTGCTGCTCAGATAACGCAGCTCCTTGCTTCCAGAGAGGGAGATTTTGATGCTTACCAACCAGTATTTTGTCGATCGCTGCAATTAATCCTTTAATTTCCGACTTTTCACTCACGGCTTCACAATTTGCCTCTCAGGTTTTATGGCCTTTGCCAGATCGCGTAGGGCACTTCTAATTTAAGCAGCCCAATCCTAGTGCGTTCTGGCACGCAGTCCCCACCTTACGAAGGTGGTGATTGCTATAAGACTCTAAGTTATCGAACCTGATCGGAAATAGCGATTAAAGATTGTTGAGTGAGCGCGAAACTCGTAAGGTTAATCGAATCTTGCCAATCCGATTCTGAATGGATTCCATAGCCGTTACTGCGGCCGTTTGGGATGAGAGCCGCTTTTCTTCTGTTGAATATGGCTAGCTTCTATTGAACGAAAGACTTCCCTATGATGGGTAGGAATACTTTTTGGGGCGATAATGCGCAGCTATGGCCATCATTTGGGAACTTGATTTTTACTCCCGTCCTTTGCTTGACGATAATCAAAAGAAAGTTTGGGAAATCTTGCTGATTCAAAGCCCCACCAATGTCACGGATGATCCCGCAACGCTTTTTAAATTCAGTAAGTTTTGCTCGAACCAAAGTGTTAACTCTTTGTGGTTAGGAGAAGCCATCCACGAGGCTTGCACGTTAGCATCCGTCCGCCCCCAAAAAATCCGCTTCTTTCGGCGAGCGATGCGCAACATGATTGCTAAAGCTTGCAGCGATCAAGGGATTGAGCCACTGCCTAGTCGCCGCACCTTTGCCCTCAATAATTGGTTACAGGAGCGGGAAGATAATTTCTATCCTCAACAGCCTGGCTACACCTCACCCGGTCCTCGGACAGGAGTTCGCTATCCCGAAACGGACCCAAATTTACTGCCGGAGGCCGTGCGGGGCGACCGGGGCGATAAATGGTTATATGCGGCGCTATCAGCGGCTGATTTGCAGGAAATGCCGGAATGGGAGATTGATTTTGGCGAAGGATTTCCCGTGAGTTTGGCCGCGTTAGGTGAAGACACACCGATTCCCGGTTTAATTTACTATTCTCGACGAGCACTCCCCTTGGCAGCTTGGATGTCTGGTTTAGAACTCTGTGGTTTAAGCCTGCAGCTGAATGTGCCCCCTAATCTAGTTTTGGATACTGGTATTGAGGAGCGCTGGGTGGTCGCGAGCTTATCCTCCAAGGACCTAGTCAGCGAAACAAAAACTTTTATGTCTGCGATCGCAAAGAGCAAAGGTCTCCATTTTTTAGCGATTCAAGAAAGTCCTGAAGACGAGAAATTTGCGGGCTTTTGGCTACTTCGGCGAGAAAGTTAAACGTTGCCAGGACGGGGATTGGGATGCAATCAGCTCGGGCAAGCGTCATATCCGGAACAGAGAAAGTCGGAAAACAGTTGCAAAGCGGAATTAGTTTGTGCAACTATTGATATTTGTGGAAAAACATAGAACAGCAAAATTTATTGAAGTCGCATCATGGCAAGCAAGAAAGGCGTTCGCCTAATTATTACGTTGGAATGCACCGAATGCCGTAGCAATCCGGATAAGCGGAGTGCAGGAGTTAGTCGCTACACCACCACCAAAAATCGCCGCAACACCACTGGGCGCATGGAGCTAAAGAAGTTTTGCACTCACTGCAATCGGCACACCCCTCACAAAGAAATTAAGTAACGTCCAGCGACTCTTGCTTGTCTGCTTGTTTCCCCAATTTTATTTCCCTTTTTTGCACATTAATTGACCTATGGCTTATTTTCGTAAACGCCTTTCTCCGATCAAACCGGGCGATCCCATCGACTACAAAGACGTCGAACTGCTACGCAAATTTATTACCGAGCGCGGTAAAATTTTGCCTCGTCGCATCACCGGTCTAACCGCTCGTCAGCAACGTGAATTGACGACAGCCGTCAAGCGTGCGCGGGTTGTGGCGCTGCTGCCCTTCGTCAATATCGAAGGCTAATTACTTCTGCTGGACGTTATTCAGCAGTTAGATAAATATTTTGAGAGCGGTGGATTGGCCGAGAGGGTCCACCGCTTTTTGCGCAAGTTCATCCGGAAAAATTGAATATAAAGCGTTTGCGATCACAACTAGAGCCTTCGCCAGGCGCGACGTTTCGATTAAGGGATCTGGGGAAAGCTTTATTAACCGTTGATACGGAGCTCCCCCCTCCTAAGAGGAACAAGTTAAGCTGAGGTGTAAAATTTTCGACGGCCTAGCAACGGGTGGAAAAAGGCAACTTAATTGAGTTTCGGGAACAAGGGGAACGGCGGTTAGCGGTGGCAGATCGCCCTGAGGGCAAAAAAGACTGGTTAGTCCTCGATGCCCAAGGACACAGCTACAAACTGCGACCCCAGCGGATCGAATATGAGGTGGCGGGCGGTCCCTATCTGCCTGAGGACATTACCGCTTTCCAGGCAGAAGTCGAGCCCTATATAGATCCCGATAGTCTGGAGATTGCCTGGGAGTTACTCAGCGAAGACAAATCCACCGTGACGCCAGAACAGTTAGCCCAGCTACTGTTTTCCGAAAAAACACCAGCAAGCTGCTACGCCGGACATTGCTTGCTGGCCGACGACAAAATCTATTTCAAACGGAAAGGCGATCTCTACGAGCCCCGTTCCGAAAGTCAAGTTGCAGAAATCAAGCATCAGCTTGCGGTAGAGCAGCAGCGGATTGCCGAGAGAACTAAGTTTGTGGCGTCAGTGGAAAAGGCGATCGCGGGCACAACGGTAAACTGGGAGCCCTATCAAACCCGACTGCAAGATTTAGAGCAATATGTGCTGGACCCAGACAGTAAATTTGCCCGCGCCGCCAAGGAAACTCTGGCACTGCTGGGTAAGAATAACCAGCCCCAGACAGCCTTCGAGTTGCTGATTGAGTTAGGCATTTGGGAAACCCATGAAAATTTATTTCTACGTCGGAGCGGCTATCCAGTAAACTTGCCTAAAAAGGTACTTGCTGTGGTTCAGGACCATCTCGCGTCGCTTCCGCCGGACCTAGATGCTGCCCATCGGGTTGATCTGACCCATTTAAAGACATTCACGATCGACGACGAAGATACCCGAGAAATCGATGATGGGTTAAGCGTAGAATCCCTCCCCGATGGTCAGTCCAAAATTTGGGTGCATATTGCAGATCCAACCCGGCTCGTTAACCCAGGAGATGAACTAGATTTAGCTGCTCGCCGCCGCGGCACCAGTCTTTATTTACCAACCGGCAGCGTTTCCATGTTTCCCCGAGAGCTGGCGGTTGGTCCCATGAGTTTGGTCCAAGCTCAGATTTGTAATGCTCTGAGCTTTGGCGTGATTTTGAAGGAGGATGGTGGGATTCAAGACTATGAAATTTGCGCCAGTTTAGTTAAACCTACCTATCGCTTAACCTACGAAGATGTTGACGATATTTTGGGTCTCGGCATTATCGATGAGCCGGAAGTTGCGGTATTGGCAGACACGGCAAAACTACGCTCGACTTGGCGTCAAGCTCAGGGGTCCATTGCCATCTCCATGCCGGATTCGGTCATTAAGGTTCGAGACGATGGCGACATTGTGATCGAAATTTTGGAAGATTCGCGATCGCGTAATTTGGTGGCTGAGATGATGATTTTGGCTAGCGAAATTGCCGGTCGCTATGCCCAAGATCATGAGTTACCAGTCCCTTTTCGTGGTCAGCCCCAGCCGGAACTGCCCTCCGATGAAGAGTTGCTGGCACTGCCAGCTGGACCGGTTCGCTCCTGTGCCGTGCGGCGCTGCATGCCCCGCAGTGAAACAGGCACTGTCCCTGCCCGTCATGCCAGTTTAGGATTGGATGTGTATTCCCAAGCGACGTCTCCCATTCGCCGCTACACAGATTTAATTACCCATTTTCAGCTCAAAGCCCATTTGCGAGGCGATTCGTTGCCTTTCAGTACAGAGCAGGTACAAGAAATTTTGCATAGCGTGGTGCCTTCTTCCCAGGAAGCAACGCTGGTCGAGCGACAAACCAATCGCTACTGGACGCTGGAATATTTACGGCGAGAATCTCAGCAGACCTGGGGGGCGCTTATGTTGCGGTGGCTTCGCGAGCATGAACGTTTGGGACTAATTTTGCTCGAAGATCTAGGCATCGAGTTAACCCATCGCTTTGAAGATGCGATCACAGTCGGAGACCGCTTTATGGTGACGGTCACCTATGCCGATCCCCGCCGCGACGAGATTCGCTTTCAAGTGTTGAGTGATTCGCCCCCAGAACCTGCCCACATGTAAATTACTCGTAACGAATTGTCTGTACAGTAAAGACAGCGAATTTAGGAGAGGAGACTTATGGATAGCCCAGCCACCGTCAATTCGCTAAAGCCGCGTCAAATTGTCTGTTTAGAAACGACCGGCGATCGCTTGTTTGCCGAAGTGATTGAAATTATTACGCCTCGCAAAATGTGCTGGGCTCGACCCTTGGTATTGTGTCGACGATCCATCGACGACGAGAGGGAATGGGCAGACCTGCTGGATTTGCGGGCAACGGTTGATCTATTACTTCCAGTACACTGGTTTCGACCCGCGTGGGACCATGAGTTGCTGCCCTTGTTGGGAGAAGTGTTAGCCCAAGAAAATGCCCAAGAACTGAGTGCGATTTTATCCGTGAAGTCCCAGCTTAACCGCTTCATCGAAGCCACCTGCCGTAATCGCGCGAATCAACCCCCATTAGATTTGCAGGCTTGAACGTAGGTTGAACAATTCACGAGAGATGATTGTCTGGGGACGCTCTGGATCATGCGCCCATACCGGAGAATTTCTTCAGACCCTGCTTCCACAGCCAACGATTCAGCAGAAAGAACCCTAATCCCCAGAGCGTGATCGCAACTAGCCCGCGTCCGATTGGCACCGGAATACCCATTAAGAGTGCGACGGGAAAATAGAGGGTATAGGGAAACGGCGTCCATAGGACAAGGGTTTGAATATTTTCGGGAAAAACAGTGAGGGGTGCCAAGGTTCCCGAGAGAAAGATATAAAACAAAAACCAAAACTGCTGAATTGCGCTTGCTCGTTCTGTCCAGAATGCCAGCATGGCAAAGGTGTACTGAATAACGAATCGCAGGGCAAAAGCAAGCACAATGGCGATGATGCAGCTAATAATTTGCATGGCATTGGGAAGCCAGGCTGCAGCTGGATAAAGCCAGAAGAACAAGCCAGTTAGCAGCACCACAAACGGAATGCGAGTCAGTTTTTCAGCCAGATGACGCGTCACATGATGCCAAACGGGATCAATCGGCTGTAGCAATCGGAGGGAGAGGGTGCCTTGGACAATTTCTTTCTCAAATTCCCAAATTACCCAGATAGTCGTGAATTGCCGGATCACATACAAGCAAAAAAAATAGCGGGCAAATTCTGTCGCCGTAAAGCCAAAATCGCCGCTGTCAGCTGCTTTGACCCAAACCCCCATCAAAATCAGAGGCAAGGTGCCGGAAAGGGCCCATAGGATAATCTCTGCCCGATATTCCAGCATGTGAGCATAATACGCAATCAATAACGCTTGGAATGTGTTTTGCGATCGCAAAGAAGCTTGTTTCAATAGTTTGACTCAGCTAAATAAATGACAGGAAATCAGGAGCAAAGATAGAGGGAACACCATCTTTGTAAGGGGGAGGCTATATGCTCGAACGCTCTAGAATCAGACAACTCAAAATTAGAAGTGCCCTAAACGATCTGGCGAAGGATGTAACAAAAAATCTGTCAGCGGAATTTCCAACTGACAGACCCAGGAC
>JBCDHF010000089.1:0-12952 GCA_038750375.1 Cyanobacteria bacterium P01_H01_bin.15 | reverse complement strand
CTGACTTACTCGAATCTGTTGAAAATGAAGGTACACCCAACGAATCCAGACGAAAACGCCGAAGAAAAAAAACGTAGAGTTGGAATACTAAAATCCTCCTTTGATCAAAAGTTTGGGGCTGAAAATGTGAGCTACGATGAGAAAACGGACTTCTTTGCCATCAAAGCCGTAGAGAAAGTATGTGGGGTGTCTACCAATGGGCGTGATCAATGGAAATTCGTGACATTGAAAAAGGACGTTTTACGGTGAGTAGCAACGATCAAGTTTTATTACGTCAAGTACTAGAAATTCAGTGATGGGATGCACCACCTTACCTGTTTCAGGCTAAGACCGTGACTCTAATCTTCATCTAACGCAGGAAATGATTCCTCAATTTCCCACAGACTGCTTTTATGGGCAATGAACCAACTTCGGGTTTCTGGAATTAGTTGCTCCCAAACCAAATCCAGGTTGAGATGAGGCAGCTCATATTGATATTTTTGACCTAAAAACCGCAAATTCTCGGCTACTGTCGGCGTAATCCCAAAATCTAACCAGCTCACTTCCACCCGTCTATTGGCAATGCCACCACTAGGGTCAAAAATGAGTTGGGCTAAGCGAATCAGATCTGCCACATGGGACGGTTTAAGCCCGGTTAGCCGTTTAAGTTCCTGGATGCGCTGGATATTTGAATGAGAACTCATACTAATCACCGAGAGAACTTGAAAAGGGGAGACAGCAGTCGTCACCTTCGATAACGGACGGTAATGTCCCGAAACGCTTTGATATTAAGCAATTCAAGCGCAGTAATGTCCTTAGCGATCTGGCGAAGGCTAAAACTCTGGACACGTCGAGCTAACTAGCCGCTCGATAGTTTTTCAACCGCTGCTCAGGGGTTACGCCCAAAATCTTGGCTAACCAAGGGGGCGGTGATTTTGCGATCGCGGATTGTAAATTGCCCAGAACTGCTCGCGCTTCACCGCCCGTTTCTACTTTCATGGGATAAATATTGGCTTGAACCACTTTGGCTGCGGCTGGTCCGCCGATTGAAACGACGTACACAATGGGACAATCGCGAATTAAGTTGACGCGAAATAAATTCTTGTCATCACTAAACTCTGCATCACGTGTGGAGCGAACATCAATTAATTTAATCTGTTCGGTGCTGAGTTGATAAATTAAAAAACGTTGACAAGACCCAAAATGTCCATCTAAATCTTCGGCAGTATTGGAGGCAACTGCGATGCGCAGAGAGTTGGGCATCTCCCCCTCTATATATGATTCGATAGGTAAAGAGATATCCTCTCCAAGGGATTCCCCCCACAGAATTCTGACTGCTTCTTTAAATGTAGCGATATCCTGATTATCAGCTTCTTCCCCTTCCCATTCACCCTCATCGACATCAAATATGTTGCCAAAGGAGCGTTTTAGTTGAGTGACGGTTAATTTGCTAAGAGATTTTTCAGTAATTTCGTCGCCTAGATGGGTCTGCAAGACCTCAATTAGCCCTCGTACTTTGACATCTGGCAAGATTCGAGCGGCCAAGGCAATTCTTAAGGCGACTTCATTTGAAATAGGCTGATTACTCATGATTGACTCCTCGGATTGAAGACTTTGTGGTGATGCCTTGGCGAAAGGGGTGGCTGCGATCAGGCGGTTAGTTGAAATCTTGAAAAGAGTACCAAGATTCAAGATTATTTGTGTGTTGGAACGTCTTTAAATTTTAGGGTTCTAATCCCAGAATATCTTGAACAGCAGTAAAATGCTTAATTGAAAAAATACTTTAATCTTAAACGCTCATAGAGACAGTTCCAAAGTAAACGAAGTTAGGCACGGGCTAGCTTAAGACCATACATATGTTGAAATAGTTGCCAGCAGTAGCTTTCTGGTAGCCGGCAGGTTGTTGCACCTCGAATAACTACATCGAAATACCAATCATCGGGAGGGATTTCTACGGCTGCTTTCTGGACTACCATATAGGTCCGAACTTGTTCATAGATCTGTTGTTTTCGCTGAATAGTGACCTGTTGTCGATGGTAGTGATCTTGATGAACTTTTTCTCGATTATCCAAACGGTCACTGTGTCGCCAGGGCAATCGGTACAGTACTCCGTGGACTTCTCCATTGGAGTCAGGCGTAATGTCGAGGGCACCGCTCCGACTTTTATCTGAATAATAATTAAATCCCAGTCGATATCCTCTTAAAACGCCAGGGCCGATCACGTAGGAATATGTATTTTCCCCAAGGGAGCGCTTAAGATCAACGGGACACATACAAGATCCATAGGCAAAGTAATAGAAGTATGACTCTGGATCTTCCGGTGTCTCGTCCGTACCCGAGTAAGCGCTTTGGGGCGACGGTACATCACGCTCAATTTTCAACACGATCGTTGGCGGAGTTCAACTCCGAGGTACAAAAATGTTCTATGACTAAGGCCGGCAGATTATTAAGGCGGACTTGGTCATAGCGGTGTTTTCCGGGCATGATAGTCAGACTAGGAGATTTAGAACATCGTTTTTGGCACCCCGTGTAGTGAATAGATACCCGCTCATGAATTTTGTTCTCGTGAAGAATTTGTTCAAGGGCGTTTACCACGTGTTGACCCCCTCGTTTTTGGCAGCCAGACTTTTTGCAGACAAGTATTTTTGCATTTCGCGGCTTCTCGGTTAAAGAAGGGAATTCTGCTTGCTGTTGGGGCAGACAGTTAGGAATTGCTGGGGTCGAGGGGGGAAGAATCGCGACAGAGCGCTCAAAGGAGTGTTGCGGTAGCGAAAAGAGCTGGTTCGCTTTGAGCTTAACAATGCCACTTTTCAAATCAACTTGGCTGTAGCCTAGGCACCGGATTCGATCACCGAGATGAACATACCGACGCACGGTGGAGCGCAGATTTTTGGCTAACTTAATTGCTACTTCTTCTTGCTCAACTTCGAGCACCAGGGATTTCGGGTTGCACAAGTCTTTGCCAATAAATCCTCGGCAAGTGCCTTCTAGATTAAACATCCAAGTTGATGCAGAACGGGAATTAGGCATCGGGAACCTCCTTAAATAATGAATCAACAAGAAAAGTGTCAAACGCTAATTTAATCGTTTAGCCTGAACTGTCTGTGGGGTTTTAAAGGGTTCACTCAAACCGGCTACGGACAACTCCCACCCGTTAGACAAGGTAAAGATATGAGCGTCGTTAGTTTGAGTTTGTTCAACGACCTCTTCTTCCAAGTCTTTTTTGGCAACATAGACCATTAATTTCCCGGCTCGGTCGGTGTGCAGCATAACTTTCATCGTGAATCCTGGGGGTGAGAGTTGATTAACTGAAATATGGTCGAAAAGAATAAATGATCTGAAATAGATTTTTTGAGTCCAGTGTCGGTTGCTTATTGAGTGCAATTACAACCAAAATCAGGATCAGAGCGGCTAAATTCGAGACAGACCGGCAGCTTGTTGATTGACGATTCCCAAAAGCTCTTCGCTGGTTAGGCTCCGTTTAAGCCTAGTCGCATGATCGCGAACCGCGTTCAGCACGGTCTGGCTCTTTTGGGTGTCTAGCTGTAATCCATAGTCTTCTAGAATCCGATTGAGTAGATGACGTCCAGAATGCTTGCCAATTACAAATTGACGCTGGCGACCCAGCTCTTCGGGTTTAAAAGGTTCGTAGGTGTCGGGATTCTGTAAAACACCGTGGGCGTGGATGCCAGACTCATGGGCAAAAGTATTGTTTCCTACGATGGCCTTCCAAGGAGGTACGGGGAAGCTAGTCGTTTCTGCAACGAAATTAGATAGGGCTAAAAACTGTTGGGTTTGAATACCCATTTTGTAGCCGTAAATATGTTTCAGTGCCATAACGACTTCTTCTAGGGCGGCGTTGCCCGCTCGCTCACCCAGACCGTTGACCGTAGTATTGATTGAGGTGGCACCTGCCCGAACTCCAGCAAGAGCGTTGGCGGTGGCCAGTCCCAGGTCATTGTGGGTATGCATTTCCACCGGAATGGTCAACGCATTGACGAGCTTCTGCACCTTTTCAAACGTGGCAAATGGGTCAAGGATGCCCACAGTGTCACAAAACCGAAATCGAAAAGCGCCCCACGATTCGACCATTTGGGCGATCTCAAGTAATAAGGCTTCATTGGCCCGAGAGCTGTCTTCCCCACCGACACTGACTTCCAGACCGTGATCTCTGGCAAAGTCGATGGCGGTACGAAGTTGGTTCAGCATGCGATCGCGTTCGCCGTGAAATTTAACCTGAATCTGAATGTCGGAAACGGGTATCGATAGGTGAATCCGCTGGAGTCCGCAGTGAATAGACGCTTGAATGTCCGATAGATTTGCTCGGTTCCAGCCCAAGAGTTGGGCATTCAAACCGAGATCCACTATCGCGCGAATTGCCTGAGCTTCCTCGCGACCCATCACCGGAATACCGACCTCTATTTCCGGGATTCCCATCGCGTCCAAAAATTTTGCGATCACAACTTTTTCTTTCAAGCTAAAAGCAACGCCAGCAGCCTGCTCTCCATCCCTCAGTGTTGTATCGTTGATGGAAATTTGGGATTGAGTAGTCATAACATTTCAGTATTGATTAGTTCCCTCGGTTGAGCAATCGTTCACACTACCCAGGGTTATTAATGAGTCATTGCCAACGGTTCTTGTAAGCGGACGCTAGTACGCCAGAGTGCGTTGAAATCCATATATTGACAACTCAAGGTGTGTTATCAAGATTGGAAACTAGAGCTATCCAGGGGTCTTTGAACTCAAAAGACACTCTCCCACAGCCCAACTTATTGATTGGCGAAAGCTTTCGTCAAACTATCTTCTATCAAGAAATGATCGAGATGGAATGCTCGCTCTTCCGTCTTTACGAGAATTTCTTCATAGATAAATCGAGTAGCGCGATCACCAATGCTTTCTGCTTGAGCTGCCAGGCGACGTAACAGGCTGATGATGACTTGTTCAGCCGCTAAATCATTTTCAATCATCTGGCGACAGTTAAAAGCGCCGTCGGGTTCAGGAGTAAATGCGCATAGCTCAGCTAGAGTCGCAAGGGTACCAGCGGGGACTCCACCTAAGCCATTTAAGCGCTCTGCTAAATCATGCGCTTGCGATTGGACTTCACCGTAGCTTTCCTGAAAATATTCGTGGATGGAATAGAATTCTGCCCCTTCAATCACGAAATGATGCTTCTGGTATTGCAGATGCAGGGCCTGTAAACTAGCGTATGCCAAATTGAGTCCTTCGCATATAGCTTTAGTGACTTCCTTTTCGAGACTAACCGGGTTGTTGCCTACTTCACCAAATTTTAGATAGGGAACTGGGATTTGAGTTGTCATTTATTTTCTCCAGAAAAATTACAACATTGATGGAGCTTAACTGTACAGATGCTGAAACGTGGTCTCATCGGTCTCAGTGATTAACTGAACAAGAGACTTGGGTTCGGTAACAACGCTCTAGCCAATTGACAGTTTCATGCCGGGGTGCCACACACTGCCGCACTGCACTTTGAATCAGCAGCAAATCGATAGCATGGTTCGCATTTACACGTAACGTGCCATCAGCAGGACAAGCGCAGGGAATATTTAATTCCTGTAACCGTCGTTTGATCGACCAGCGATCGCAACGGTAAGCCAAGATGATTTTTGTCCAAGATAGGATTGGGGACGCAGGATTATTCATGGGTTTTAGTTTCTGACGGAACAATATAAGAATCACCTAAAAGTCTTATGCTGGCCTCCAAGGCCTGGAGGCGATCGAAAAGCAGTTGCATCGTCGCCGCGTCTCTATCCGGAAGCCTTCCGTGCTCTAAGGGAGTTTGGAGTGTATTGCACTCGCACATGTTGCGGCTGGGAACTCCCACAGCTGTACAGTCAGCGGGAACATCTTGCAGCACAATTGCACCGGCCCCAACGCGGGCGTGGTTGCCGATATGGATGTTTCCGAGAATTTTGGCTCCACTGCCGATGACTACTCGATGTCCTACTGTGGGATGACGTTTTCCGGTCTGTTTACCCGTGCCGCCTAGGGTGACACCTTGATAGATGAGCGTGTAGTCACCGATGATGGTCGTCTCACCGATAACAACTCCCATCCCATGATCGATAAAAATCCCTCGACCCAATCTGGCTCCGGGATGAATTTCAATGCCGGTTAGACATCGAATCCAATAGCTCAGGAACCGAGGGAAGAAGGGGACACCATGCTGGTAAAGCCAATGGGCAAATCGATGAGCTGCGATCGCGTGTAAGCCAGGGTAGCAGCACAGAACTTCGAGCCAGTTGCGAGCGGCAGGATCACGCTCAAAGATGATGCGAAAATCCGCGAGGAGGGGCAACTGGGCGTACCAGTTGGCTGCTATTAGAAATAACTCGCGAATAGAAAAGCGTGAAGACGATATTTGCATGGCTCTGACGGACCGGTGTTTGTCTGCTTATAGCAAGCGGGACTTTCCGACACTGAGCCTTGAGCGCCTATCCAGATTTACTATATAGATTGTTCATGTACTCAATCGCTGAAGTCGTTACCTATCGGGAGTTTATTTTTTCTCTGGGGATGAGGGACAAGTATTTTAGTGTTGAGGGACAGGTATTTTCAGAACGAGGGACAAGTATTTTGTACTCAGGTAAATGCTTATGAATACTGCTGCTTAGACCCGCTTGAGACCGAAAAGCCAACACCATGATTTTTTGTACTCAAATAAAATACTTCAGGAATTGCTCAGATCAACTCGTTTAAAACAATCGTAGCGAATCATACTGATCGCTTCAAAAAAATAGAGATTCGTCTAAAAGTTGTCTTTTAATGATTTTATCAGGACAAGTTTTGAAGAATTCTGGGAAGTGATTATTCGGCAAAGGCTATCTCTCTCCTGAACCCTTAGTGGGTCTGAGCACCCTTATGCAAGATTGTCAGTTTATATAAGTTAATGTGTAAACGTCAAAATAGATACTAAATGATATTTAAATTTGCAAAATTGGATACAGACAGAGAATCCAGCGAGTTTGGCTGACATATATAATGTATCTAATGTAGCAAAATGAGATAGCTTGAGTACTGATAAATCGCAATGTCTTAAACTGCGGCAAATATACTCAACCGATGGCACTGTATAGATTTGAGTTGAGTGCATGAATCATCGCACCGCAGCGACAAAATACCAGCCGGTCATCCGCAAAAGACTCGTCCCCTGATCTTGCAAATTCTTTTTGATTAATGCTCCTCAGCTTTTCAGCGTTTGAGTACAGCATTAATAATTCAATAAACCTTATCGGCAGGGTCCCCGCAAACGGAACTCATGGGGATTGCTATAACTTTGCCAACACCGAGCACGGCATCTTCCATAGGCTGCTAAACCGGATGAAATCACTGAAAGGCATCGTTAGCTTTTGCCCAGTTAGGGCGTCTAAATAACATCCAACGGCCTCCTCTTTCTCATTGCATCCATCAGTCAAGCCTATTCCACCAGATTCCAAGCGTCCTCAAATTCTCGAGTTGCCCTTATCTGTCCTGTCTAGGATAACTAATCGCATCTCCAACATAGACGGCACGGAAAATGCTAGTGGGTCCTGAAGATGAGTTTACATAGCTTTCGCCAAGATTGCTTAGGGCATCTCTAACGCTGAGTTCTTTGCTCCTCAGCGTTCTGCCTGGGAACCGCCCTTTGATGAACGTGGCGATGATTATAACTTCTCCGCTCGGTCTAGTCTCTATAATCAACGGCGCTGTAGCTGTCGGTCACTAACAAGTTCTTCGACATCACTGTTTTTCTAGAACAACCCACCTGTGTTTACAGGCTCAATACCGTCAATACAGCGCTACTTTTTCTCTGAAAACGTTATCTCTTATATTTTTTGATCATGACGCCACCGCCACCTATTGCCCTTGCACCCGCGCCAACAGCGACGCCCGCGCTGGACATCACCTTAACAAAAACCAAAACGAAGGTGAAAAAAACTGGAGGTGGTTGCGGTTGCAGTACAACAAATGATGCGCCCACAGGCTTGAGCGAGAGCCTTAAGTCCCGCATTGAAAAGCATCCCTGCTATAGCGAAGAAGCCCATCACCACTATGCCCGGATGCACGTTGCGGTGGCACCCGCTTGCAATATTCAATGCAACTACTGTAATCGTAAATATGATTGTGCCAATGAGAGTCGCCCCGGTGTTGTCAGTGAGCTACTGTCACCGGAAGAAGCCGCCCACAAAGTTTTAGTAGTTGCAGGTAAGATTCCGCAAATGACTGTCTTAGGGATTGCTGGTCCAGGAGATCCGCTTGCTAATCCCGAGAAGACATTCCGCACGTTTGAATTGATTGCCGAACAAGCCCCTGACATTAAACTCTGTCTGTCCACAAATGGTCTGATGTTGCCAGATCATGTCGAGCGCATTAAACAGCTCAACGTTGATCATGTGACGATTACGATCAATATGGTCGACCCAACAGTGGGGGAAAAGATTTATCCCTGGGTTCACTACCGTCGTCGTAGGTATCGCGGCATTGAAGGGGTCAGAATTCTCCATGAGCGCCAAATGGAGGGTTTACAGGCGCTACAAGAGGCCGACATTCTTTGTAAAGTTAACTCTGTGCTAATTCCCGGTGTTAATGACGAGCATCTACCTGAAGTCAACCAAGCAATTCGTGAGCGTGGTGCCTTCTTACACAACATCATGCCGCTAATTTCAGCGCCTGAATTTGGCACTTACTACGGACTCAACGGACAGCGAGGTCCTACACCTAAAGAACTCAAAACCGTTCAAGATAACTGTAGCGGCAACATGAAGTTAATGCGTCATTGTCGTCAATGTCGGGCTGATGCGGTGGGACTACTGGGTGAAGACCGTAGTCAGGAATTTACGAAAGACAAGTTTATGGAGATGTCTGCTGACTATAGCTTAGAAACTCGGCAGGAAGTTCATCAAGAGATCGATCAGAAACGGGCTGCGGTTGCAGCGAAAAAACAAGCGGCGGCTGCTCGTCGCCAAACGGCAAAAACTCAGTCGCCCAAAGTTTTGGTTGCAATCGCATCCAAAGGCGGGGGTTTGGTCAACCAGCATTTTGGTCACGCAAAAGAGTTCATGATCTATGAAGTTGACGCTCAGGAAGCGAACTTCGTGAGTCACCGGAAAGTTGCGGACTACTGCCAAGGTGGTTACGGCGAAGAGGCGGCCCTCGACGGCATTATCAACACCATTGCTGATTGCAAAGCTGTGTTCAGCGCCAAAGTGGGCCCTTGCCCCCAAAAGAAACTCCAAAAAGCCGGTCTCATTGTGGTTGAAGCCTACGACGTGATTGAAACCGTTGCTCGCGACTTCTACAACCAGCATGTACTCGCTCAACCCATAGGAGTGTAATCATGGTCATCTATCTAGACAACAATGCCACCACCCAAGTGGATCCGGCGGTTTTAGACACTCTGCTGCCCTATTTGAGCACCTTCTACGGTAATCCGTCCTCTATGCATAGCTTCGGCGGTCAGGTGGGAGCAGCCGTGCAAACCGCCCGGGAACAAGTGGCTGAACTCTTAGGGGCTGAAGAGACAGAAATTATCTTCAACAGCTGTGGTAGTGAGGGTAACAATACGGCTATTCATGCGGCTCTGGCAGCTCAACCCGACAAGCGCCACATCGTTACAACGGCAGTCGAACATCCTGCCATTCTCAATGTTTGCAAGCATTTGGAAAAGCGGGGCTACCAGGTGACCTACCTGTCGGTCGATGGACGCGGTCAGCTTGATTTGATGGAGCTAGAAGCAGCCATGACGGGAGGAACAGCGTTAGTCACCACCATGTATGCCAACAATGAGACTGGGGTCATCTTTCCCGTCGAACAAATTGGCGGGCTAGCTAAAGAATATGGAGCGACGTTCCATGTTGATGCGGTCCAAGCAGTCGGCAAGGTGCCCGTTAACCTCAAAACCAGCACGATTGACTTACTGACTCTGTCAGGGCATAAGCTGCATGCACCCAAAGGCATTGGCGCCCTCTATGCCCGTCGCGGTTTCCGTTTCCGTCCCTTTTTACTGGGTGGTCATCAGGAGCGCGGTCGACGAGCGGGTACTCACAACGTGGCCGGGATTGTCGGTTTGGGTAAAGCGGCAGAACTGGCGGGTCAGCATCTCGCGACCGTGGACACGGAACAAACCCTGCGGGATCGGCTGGAACGTCAGTTGCTTGAGGAAATTCCGGATTGTGTTGTAAACGGCGGACGAACTCAGCGCCTGCCGAATACCACCAACATTGGTTTCAAATACATCGAAGGTGAAGCCATTTTGTTCATGTTGAATAAGCATGAAATCTGTGCCTCTTCAGGGTCAGCTTGTACCTCGGGTTCTCTCGATCCTTCCCATGTGCTGACTGCTATGGGGCTGCCTTACACCATCTTGCATGGGTCGATCCGCTTTAGTTTGTCGCGGTTCACGTCAGCCGCTGAGGTTGATCGAGTAGTGGCTGTCATGCCCGGCATTGTCGATAAGCTGCGGCAGATTTCGCCCTTTAATAACGACCAGGCCGACTGGTTACAGTCACGGGATCTAGTCCATAGCGCTTAATCCCTCTCGCCCTCTTCATTCCCTACCTCCAGAAACTGCCATGTGGGACTACACCGAAAAAGTACTTGAATTGTTTTACAACCCGATCAACCAGGGCGCGATCGCAGAGTCTCAAGAACCTGATGTTGCTGTCGTTTATGGTGAAGTCGGCAGTATCGCCTGTGGGGACGCCCTGCGCTTGCATCTCAAAATTCAAGAATCCAATGAAACTATCCTCGATGCCAGCTTTCAGACCTTTGGCTGCACCAGTGCGATCGCATCCTCTTCCGCTTTGACTGAAATTGTCAAAGGCAAAACCTTGGACGAAGCATTGAGTCTTTCTAACCAAGATATTGCCGACTTTTTAGGCGGATTACCAGAAGCGAAAATGCACTGCTCTGTTATGGGGCAAGAAGCCCTGGAAGCGGCTATTTTCAAATATCGAGGTATTGAAGTCGAACATCACGACGATGATGAGGGCACTCTGGTCTGTTCCTGTTATGGCATTTCAGAGCCGCGTGTTCGTCGAGTGATTATTGAAAACGACCTGACAACCGTCGAACAGGTGACCAACTACGTCAAAGCTGGCGGTGGCTGTGGATCGTGTCTAGCCAATATCGAAGATATTTTGATTGAAGTAGAGCAGGAAAAAACAGCCTTATCGGCTCGTGTAGAAGCAGAAGTAGCCGCCGCGCCCCTAACTCCCATCCAGAAAATTAATCGGATTCAACAGGTCATTGCGGAAGATGTTCGCCCGATTTTGCTCGCAGATGGTGGGGATGTCGAACTATTCGATGTTGTCGATGATCTAGTGAAAGTTCAGCTCAAAGGGGCTTGTGGTGAATGTGCCAGCAGTACCGAAACCCTCAAAAATGCGATTGAGACTCGTCTACAGGCTGGTGTATCGCCAGCTCTGACAGTTATCGCTGTCTAATAAATATCACTTACTCTGATCCCATGAATAGAACGTCTGTCCTATGGCCGCTGGAACGATCTCCTCCCCCGTTTACTCGGAGATTTACTCCCAGCGAAGCCTGCTTACGATAGCTGAAATCGTTCGGTTTCGGAGCTTTAATGTTCAACCTCCCTCTCATCATTCTTCAGGAGAATTCAAACCATGCGTCAAATTGCATTTTACGGAAAAGGCGGTATTGGTAAATCCACTACTTCCCAAAACACTATTGCCGGTTTAGCCGACACTGAACGCATCATGATTGTGGGCTGTGACCCCAAAGCAGACTCTACTCGCCTGATGCTTCACAGTAAAGCTCAAACCACTATTCTGCACTTAGCGGCAGAGCGGGGCGCCGTCGAGGACCTCGAATTAGATGAAGTTCTACTGACTGGTTATAAAGGTGTCAAGTGCGTTGAATCTGGCGGTCCCGAGCCGGGGGTCGGTTGTGCAGGTCGAGGCATCATCACAGCCATCAACTTCCTCGAAGAAGAAGGGGCATACGAAGATCTCGATTTTGTCTCTTATGACGTACTGGGTGACGTTGTCTGTGGCGGCTTTGCTATGCCGATCCGGGAAGGAAAAGCCCAAGAAATCTACATCGTTTGTTCCGGGGAAATGATGGCGATGTATGCGGCGAACAATATCGCCCGAGGCATTCTTAAGTACGCTCACTCTGGTGGGGTGCGTCTCGGCGGTTTGATTTGTAACAGCCGTAATGTTGACCGGGAAGTTGAGTTAATCGAAGCCCTCGCTGAAAAGCTGGGTACTCAAATGATTCACTTTGTCCCCCGCGACAATATTGTGCAGCACGCAGAATTGCGTCGCATGACTGTGATTGAGTACGCGCCCGACAGCAAGCAAGCTGAAGAATATCGCACTCTTGCTCGCAAGATCGAAAACAACAAGAATCTTGTCATTCCGACTCCCATCACGATGGATGAGCTGGAAGAATTACTGGTCCAATTCGGTCTCCTCGGCGGTGAAGACGAGTACCAGAAAGTGATTGAAGCTGACAAAGCGGCTGGTAAGGTTCCCGTATCTGTCTAGGAACCACGGTAGGGGCATGGCAAAGATCAATCATGTCCCTCCCGGCTTGTTGTTCTCATCCTTTCCCTATTTCTCAATCCCTTTCTCTAACGCTCTACCGCGCGTTGTGAGGGCTATCGCTTCCTTCCTGGATTGAATTCATTCCTATTTGCGACAAAGAGGCTACCATGACTACCTTAGAAGAAAGAAAGGCGCTGGTCCAGGAGGTCCTGGAAGCGTATCCCGCCAAAGCAAAAAAAAGCCGCTCTAAGCACTTAAATGTGTCCGAAGAAGGCGCTTCCGACTGCGGCGTCAAATCCAACAAAAAATCCGTTCCTGGCGTAATGACCACCCGTGGCTGTGCCTATGCTGGCGCTAAAGGTGTTGTCTGGGGACCGGTGAAGGACATGATACATATTAGTCACGGTCCCGTTGGCTGCGGCTACTATTCTTGGTCTGGTCGTCGTAATTATTATATTGGGACT
>JBCDHF010000088.1:0-13016 GCA_038750375.1 Cyanobacteria bacterium P01_H01_bin.15 | reverse complement strand
GACAAATAGCGGTGAGTCGCGTTCCTTCCTGTGGGCTTGAATACCCAATCCTTTACTTGAAAAACTCGCAGGGACCACTTTCTCCGTTTGGACAAATAGTCGCTCCGTCCGTGGTGGCCGACTCCAAATTTTTTACTCCTTGAAGATTAGCGCGAGTCAAATTTGCAGACTCTAGGTTTGCCCCTGCAAAATTGGTTCCGGCAAAGTGAGCTCCCTGAAGATTTGCCTCGGTAAAGTTGGTAAACGTTAGATTTGCACCATCTAGTCTGGCTCCCTCCAGGTTCGCGTCGGTCAGATTAGCCCGTTCAAGATCAGCACCGGACAAATTGGCTTGGCTTAGATTAGCTCCCCGGAGTTGAGTTTGGCTTAATTGGGCATTGCTGAGGTTGACTCGTTCTAGATTGGCATTGCTTAAAAAAGCGGAACTAATGTTAGCTCGGCTTAAATTGGCTTGTTTGAGCTCGGCGCCCACTAAGTAGGCGAAGTTGAGGGGCGCTTCGGTGAGATGACGGTTGCTCTTGGGTAGATTCAGAATTTCCCAGACTAGAAGATCTTCTGGATCGATCTTGGTGCTGACGTCTTGAGGTCCTAAGCGATTTTGACTTTTAGCTAGTTCCGGGTTGCGTAGACCAATTTGGGTGCGATATAGCTTTGCTGCGTTAAGGTTCGCTCCCAGAAGATTTGCCTCTGTAAGGTTGGCGTCTTCAAGAATAGCCAAAGATAGATCGGCATTCCCCAGATTGGCTTCAGTCAGGGTTGCTTTACTAAAGTTTGCTTGGCGCAGGCTAGCTGATTCTAGGTTCACTCCAGATAGATTTTTTTCACTGGCGTTTTTAATTAATCCAAGTCGTAGACCCCAGACGAGAAAAGGTCCGGTAAAAAGCAGACGGACCATAATTAGGAGTAGCAAACTACTGCCGCCAGCAATGACTAACAATTTCAGCCATCCCTGCTCCCAGGGGACGATAAAAGAGTCTTGCATCCATTCCCAGGTAGACGCCAATAGTTTTTGGGCAGACTGAATGGGTTTATGGCTCGAGCTCTCCTCGTCTGGAGGAGAGCTCGATGCCTTGGTCAGACTGAATTTGGCGTTGGGTTGACCGTTACGTAAATTTTGTAAGGCGTGCTCATTTGCGGTGACTTGCGATTGCAGCTGATCTCGGGCATGGGCTAGAGCATTGTTTTGAGTTTCCAGCCGAATTTGCTGTTGGCTGGCAGCCTGCAATTGGCTATTGAGATGATTAATATTGGCTTCCCATTCTGCCTTGGATTTGTCAACGGTAGAGAGCTGCTCTTCCAAAACGCTGCGGTCGCGCATGGCTTGGTTCAAGCGCATCTGTAGCTTATCGATTGTTTCTTTGGCAAAGGCCAGTTCCTTTTTGCAGAGGGCCAATTCTTGCTCCAAACGGGTGTGAATGGTTTGTGTCTGTTGGAGCTGTTCGGCAATATCCCCTTGGGCGCTGCTGGAATTGTTCAGCTGCGATCGCAAGTTTTCTTGCTCGTTCAGCGACGCATCTAGGAGTGCTTGGAGACGTTCTTTCTTGTTATCGTCTTTGCTGAGTCGCTCAGCTAGCATCGAACGCTCTTGCCGGAGTTGTTCCAATTGCTTCCAGCGTGAGCGAGCCCATTCTCGCTTAGCACTTTCTTGTCGTTGAAAGGAAAAGGGTAGGGCTTCCCAGTTGAAAGACTCGGAGCCAAAATGCCAGTTGCAGGTGGGGCAATTGGCGACCGATTGCTCTTGATAGGCTGTATCGCAAATAGGGCATTGGGGCATGAGGGTTGGAGTCTGCTGAACAATCTCATTATTCCCGTCTCGGCATCAAAACACATGATGAGAAATGTAGGAAAATTTTGTTTATCGCGCGCTCCATCATGGATTAATACCTGCGATATCCGTTTATTTAACTAGTAAGCCATTGTTGCCCATCGAAATAAATACCTCTTTGCACTGAAGGGTTTGACTTCATGGACTCATTCACTATTGCTTTAGTGACTAATCCGCACCCTAAGGATTAATTCTTTGCTTTGATGATTCTTGAGTCATGGATGAAGTCCCTCAAGTCTGGCTTTCGGACTAGTGGTCAACCACGGTGAATTTGATAGGCAGACAGATTCCTCTAAGACTATTCTCTGGAGAAATTAGCCGAAGAATCAAACCGTCAAAATTAGCAAGGTTGTCCACTAGTCTTTGAGCATTTTTTATGAACGTTGGATTGACTTCGTCTGCTCAGGATTGACGAGGTTTCTCTTCAGGGATCCATGCTATTTCGAGCATCTTGATTATTGTTGAACAATTTCCAGCGCTTCAATATTCCAAAAAGCTCCCCCTAAGGCTGAATATTCAATCTCTTGAATCTGGCGACGGACAGCAGATAGAGAATAAGGATTAACCAGGTAGATAAAAGGGACTTGGACGGAAATCAGGCTTTGTACTTCGGCATAAATCTCTTTGCGCCGTTGACGATCGAGTTCTTGAGACGCTTGGATAAATAGGTCAGCAATCTCTGTTTCCCAGGGGCTAACGATACGATCCGTCAACGGTGTCCGTCCAGGCTGAGGCTTTTGATTAAAAATATGTAGGTTGCCGTCGGGAAACCAGATGTTGGCACCGCCGTGAGGCTCATTGCTGCCAGTAAAGCCCAACATCGCACTGTCGAATTCGAGTGAATTTGAGAGTTTGTCGATCAACGCATTCCAGGCCAGGGGCACAAAATCTACTTGAATGCCAATTTTGGACAAATCTTGTTTGATCTGAGACCCCATGGCTTCTCTCACCTTATTTCCAGCATTGGTAAAGAGAGAAAATTGGACCCGATTTCCGTCTGCATCAAAGAGTTCTTTGTTCTTTTCAACAAATCCTTCCGCGGCTAATAGGTCACGCGCTTTTTGGGGGTCGTAGTCATAGCCGGGAAGGCTGCCATCGTAGAAGGGAGACTGTACCGAGATGGGTGAGTTTTGTAGACCGCCGAGACCCCGGTAAATGTTCGTGATCATGCGTGGTCTATCGATCGCATGGGCAATCGCCTGCCGAAAATGAACGTTATTAAACCAGCGGGATTTATGCGGGGCTATTAAGGGTTTCCCATTCCGACGACCGGTATTGAGATTGAAAAACATAAATGAAGTGCCGTAGGCTGGGCCTCCGTTAAAAATGTCAAAATTGCCGCGATCTTCTTCGCGTTTCAACAGGGAAAAGTATTCTGGGGTGACGCCAATGGATCCAAGACTACCTGAGCGGAAACGCAGCAGAGCCGTATCCGTTGAGTCCACGATTTCCCAAACAACTTGTTCGACTCGAGGGAGTTCTTCGCCAGTCGCTTGAGCTTTCCAATAGTGAGGATTGTTTTTAAAAATGAGCCGCTGGCTAGTGCGATAGCTTGTGAGTTGATACGGTCCGCTACCGATAATTTGCTGAGGTGGCGTGTCGGTGCCCCATTGAGCTAAAAATTTCAGTTTGCCGTCAGCGCCCTGGGTTTTCACTGAGTCTCCCAGAATATGTTCAGGTAGGATAGATAAGCCACCAGCGAACTCGATAAACGGGGCAAAGGGTTCTGCGATCACAAACTCAACACGCCGTTCATCAACCTTGCGTACTTGGGGGAGCGCTTTACTGACGCCGACCCGAAGGCTGTCGCGAGAGTTAGTGGGGATGGCTTCGTTGAGATAGAGGTCGTTATAGCTGAAGACCACATCATCGATAGTGAGAGGTTCGCCATCGGACCAGCGTAGATTTTCGCGGAGAGTAAATGTCAGGGTGCGCTTATCATCAGAAATGTTCCAGGATTCTGCGAGAGCCGGTAAAAGCTCTCCAGTTATGGGATGTTGCTCTACAAGCCCCGCAAAGGTCAGACTAAAAATATTGGGAGATTCTGCAGATAAAACCGGATTAAAGGTTTTGGGATCGCTTAAGATGGCTTGGACAATTTGGGATTCCGTACCTTGAGTTTCCAAGCGGGGTAGGAGATTGCTACAGCCAACGAGCGAAAAGAGTAGACAACCCAACAAGATCAGACCGGTGAAGGCTGGTCTCTGAGAAAATAAGCGACTCGAGCTAGGCATGGTCAAACTCTTAAGCATAAAAAATCTGTGATTGGCGATTTTCTCTCTTTAAGACTGACTTGGACCGCCTAAATGAGGCCTTCGTTTTCTAGTCCAGTGAGAGTTCAATCTCGCGCTTAGTAAATGGCAGTTCTTGATTAATTGCGTCGATTTCTTGCTGCTCAAGCTCGTTGATCTGTCCAATATACGTCTGTAAAATCTGGGAGGCTCGAGGGTCATAAAAACGGTGGAGACTATAGTTAGGCGTTGCCGGAAATCCTCTCCGTTTTTTGTGTTGTCCACCCGCCCCAGGGTCAAAAATCTGGCAGCCTTCTTGGATTGCCCACTCAATAGGCTTATAGTAACAAGCCTCAAAATGCAGAGCATCATATTCTTTGAGACATCCCCAATACCGGCCATAGAGACGATCTCCCTTGCGCAAACAAAAAGAAAGACCTACTGGCCGCTCCTGGCGATCAGAGTTATATGCGGCTATCAGTAATACGCGATCGCGAAAGGTTGGATTTAGCTGCTCAAAAAAACGTTTAGTCAGGTATTTGCTCCCCCAATAAAACTTGTCGCAGGTACTGCTATAAAAACGATAAATCAGCGGAAAAAAAGCAGCGGGAATCTCTTCTGCGGCAAAGGTTTTGACTTGTAAGCCGGCTTTATCAACGGCTTTGCGTTCCCGTTTAATATTTTTGCGCTGGTTTGAATTGAAGATGCTGAGATAGCTGGAAAAATCAGAAAACCCTTGATTATGCCAAATGTAACTGTGATGTAGCCAAGGTGTAAAACCATGCCGTTCTGCGACCCGCTGCCACTCAGGATCAACAAACAAAAAATTACATCCTGATAATCGATGCTGGCGACAAAATTGATCGATTGCCTGGATCATCAATCCCATTAAATAGTCTTCATCTTCTCCGGGAGCAATCAAAAATCGATAGCCTTCTGCTGGCGTAAATGGGGACATGCCCAAAAGTTTTGGGTAATAGTCTGCTCCCAAGCGAGCATGTAAATCTGCCCATTGGTGATCAAAGACAAATTCCCCATAGCTATGTCCTTTCACATACAGAGGCGCCGCCGCGACGAGTTGACGATCACGCCAGACAGATAAGTGACAGGGTTGCCAGCCGGTGCGAGGGCGCACGCTGCCCGACGTTTCCATATTGTTGAGCCAAGCCCATTCTAAAAAAGGCGTGGCTAAGGGTTTGGCTAGGGCGTCCCAAGCCCCTTGAGGAATATCTGCTAACTTCTCCAGCCAAGCGATCGCATACTCCGAGCGAGGTTGTTGAATCATAAAGGGCGCCAGCACGACGAAGAAGATCTTGCTCGATTGTAACGGTGATTGCTTTGGGCAAACTGTACTGGCCTGGTCATTCCCTTCAAATAACAAACCCTCAGCGAAACGCCGAGGGCTTATTTATTAATGGAGCCGAGCAGAGTCGAACTGCTGTCCAAACTAGGTATTTACTTGTCGCTTATTCACAGGTTTAGCCCCGGTGACCCTCGAGACAGGGATCGCTAATTATCCCTAACGATGGGATGCTCTGGTGAAGTCTTAGTCCTATCGCCGACCAGAGGCGTCGCTAGGAAGCATCCGTTGGGGGTTGGTGCCTGTTGCCTTTAACGGAGTCCGACAAACAAGCGCTCGCTAAAAACCGAGTGTGGTTTCGTTTTTAGGCAACAGCTGCTGCCTTACGAGCAAAAGGAACGATTTGGTTCGCAGTTACTATTTTGTTTGAGTCTTGATTAACGAGAGGTGGCTCACTCTCGACCTGATCGCGGACTGAGCTTTCGCTAGCCTGTCGAAGCCGTTGCGGCCCCTTGCGATAGTTGGGACTTCAATTATACACAATGCCTCAGGTGGCTTCCTGTGAATCCGCCAGCTCAAATTTGTAACCGACCCCGCGTACCGTATGAATTAATGGGGCTGCGATTGCAACACCCTCTAATTTTTTGCGAATCTGACCGATATGGACATCGACCACGCGACGATCTCCAACATGATCGTATCCCCAAACATTTTGTAAGAGTTCTGCTCGCTTCCAAACGCGGTTGGGATGACTAGCTAGAAAATAGAGCAAATTGAACTCGAGTGCCGTTAATGTGAGGGGCTCTCCGCCAATCGTGATTACACGGCGTTCTGGATCGATAATCAGTTCTCCAAACGTGATCAGTTTCTGTTCTTGTGCTCTCTGAAAACGCCGTCGTTTCAGAATGGCATTGATCCGAAGCTCTAACTCTTGGAGATCAAATGGTTTAGTTAAATAGTCGTCAGCCCCTTTAAGAAACCCTTCTTTTTTGTCTGCGGCATCGCTACGACTGGTCAGCATGAGTACATAGACATCGGCACGGCGCTGCATCTCCTCACATAACCCATAGCCCAAAGCATCTGGTAGATTGATGTCCAGAATGACTAAATCGGGTCTAAATTCTTCAAATAATTGAATTCCTGCCTGCGCATGATCTGCAGCTTTGACTGAGTATTGTTTTTGGGACAGGAAACGAAATATCAGATCGCGAATGGCACTATCGTCGTCAATGACAAGAATCTTGGCAGGGGCCGTGTTCATAGAGCTTTCGTTATGTTTGAGTCAATTTATCAAGCAAACACTGTCTAAGTCCAGACTACTTCTTTTCGTGGTCTCTCCCTCATATTCTCCCTGAGCTCAAGCGGTGAACTTGTTCGAATGAAGCCAGAGAAGAGAGCTAATCAATAATTCGAGCTACACTAAACCCAATAAAATATGGCAAATATTAAGAGGCTGTGTCCTGCTAAAGTCATTATTTGCCTAGACTAAATAAGAATATCAGCTGAGTCTTAGCGGCAAGTCATCTTTGCCGCCCGTTTAAAATTGCGTGGAGGTAGCGGCAAGTCATGACAACCCTAAATCCCTATGAGCAGCTCGGTATCTCCGAGGGAGCTTCCTTTGAGGAAGTCCAAGTCGCCAAGCAGCGTTTGACTCAAACCCACAAAGACGATCAAAAGCTAGTTCAACGCATTGAATCTGCCTATGATTCCATCATCATGGAGCGCTTACGTTTACGACAAGAAGGCAAGATAAAAGTGCCTGATCGGATTCGCTTTCCTGAGCGGGCTCCGGTCGAAGTTTCGAAGTCTGTTCCCAACGTTGTCAGTACGCCACCCAATTGGCTCCAGGGATTTTTAGATACACCCACTCGTAATGATCTTCTCTATCCCACGGGAATTTTTGTGGGATTAGCGCTGTTGACTCTATTGAATCAGGACATTGAGGAGTCTACTGTTTCACTCTTGGTGGCTCTAGGCTTTGGGGCAGCCCTTTTCTTTTTAAATCGGAAGGAAAAACGATTTGGGCGCTCGTTACTCTTGACTTTGAGCGGCTTAATTGCGAGCGTAGCTTTGACGTCTGGTTTATTGAGTTTGCTTGGGGCTAATGCCGGTTTGAGTTTAAGTGAGACTCAGTTTGTTGCGTTGGTAGCGTTTGTCGTGTTCTGGCTGGAAAGCTGTTTTTTACGGTAATGCACAGTGTGCCAGAAAGCGCTGCACTCTTTTCTGAAATTAGGGCTCTAAACTTACAATGAGTAGATAGTGGCGCGTGCTCATTTCGGTTAGATTCTAATTGGGCTCAGAAAAATTTCGCTACATTGTCCAACAGCGTCACCCTCAAAATTTCTGTTATATGCTCAAGCTCTATCAATTTGAACTATCCCAATATTCCGAAAAAGTCCGATTAATCTTAGATTTTAAAGGGCTAGATTACCAGAAAATTGAAGTGACGCCAGGAATCGGTCAAATTGAATTGCTCCGTTTGAGTGGTCAACGACAGGTTCCGGTTTTACAAGACGGGGATTTGGTCATTGCTGATTCAACCGAAATTGCGTTTTATCTTGACCGTAAGTACCCGGACTCTCCTTTGATTCCAATCGACCCATATCGGCGGGGCTTATGCTTAATGACGGAAGAATGGGCGGACGAATCGATAGGTTTGAAAAGTCGAGTGGCTTTTTTTGCGGCGCTTAAACAATCTCAGAATTTGCGCACCTCATTACTGCCCACTAAAACACCAGACTTCTTGAAGTCTTTGGTGGGTTCTGCACCCAGAGAATTGCTAGATGTTTTAGGGACTGGAGTTGGGCTGAGTAAAGAGGCTATTAACAGTGCTATGACGGGTCTTAAACAAGACTTAGAAGCGTTAACGCTGATTTTGCAAACACAGCCTTATTTGACCGGACAGAATCCAACATTGGCTGATTTAACCGTTGCGGGATTGAGCCTGCTTTTAAAATTTCCTGATCAAGCTTATGTTGAGGTTCCCCTGAATTTGCTTGGGTCTGGAGTTCCTGGCTTAGCTGATGATGCTCAATTTGCCCCATTTTTTGATTGGCGAGATCGTCTCTATGCAGACTTTAGAAACCCTTCGAACGCTACTTCAGTAAACACTCCTGGGCAACCGCCAGTCACTATTGAAATTGATTAATGTCAATATCTCTGAACAATTCCCAGACACGCTTCTCTGTGGTCTAAATGATCCAGTACTCTATTTTGAGTTGAACACAGCCCTCGTTGGTTGGAGCGATCAGGAACTGCTCTAGATGAAAAATTTTTTGCTGACTCGTTATCACTTATTGCAGGATGTCAAGCGGACACTCACTAAGAGTAGATTGGAAGACCGAGGCTGTCACCACGTGTTTGTAAGCAGCATTCCCAAAAGTGGCTCCACGTATCTCAGCACATTAATTGAAGAACTCCCCGGTATGGCTCAGGCTCGCCTGCTGCCCAATACCGGTCGTCGTGAGCAAGAATTAGATGCATTGCAGCTGTGTAAGTGGCATCGCACCAACTATGTTGCTCGGCATCATACAAAGTTTAATGAAACGACTTTACGATATATTCGGGACTATCAATTGACGCCAATAGTACTTATCCGTGATCTGTTTGATGTGGTCTTCAGTGTCAAGGATCATCATCATCGAGAAAATGTGTTGCAGCCTTATGCGCACGTTCCAGACAGCATTGTGACCTTATCAGATGCGCAGCAACTTGAATTTATCGTGGCTATGATTATGCCTTGGTATATCAGCTTCTTTGCTTCGTGGGTTAGTTATGACGGACCTTGTCTATGGCTGAATTACTCAGATTTAGTGAAGGAGTCTAAAGCTGTGCTGACTAACGTTGTACAGTTTGCCCAATTACCGGCTACGACTGCAGATATTGAGCATGCGATCACTAATGCCCAAAAACGCAATACGCGTCAAAATGTCGGTGTTGTGGGTCGAGGGGCTTCGTTACCGGAATCGTTGAAAGAGCGTATTCGCAACCTGACAACTTTTTATCCGCATATTGACTTTAGCCCACTCGGACTTTGAAAGGGGGGCGCTTTAATTTTTCTGAGATGGAGAGTGGTTAGCTGCAGCGAATTGTAAGTTCTGGTCCGATGCTGTGGCTGGCAAGGGGGAAGAAAACGGCTGGTGAAGCTTCAAAAATTTACTGAGCGTCTGTTTAAGCTGAGTGCGGGGCACGATGACATCGACGAAGCCATGCTCTACTAGATATTCAGACGTTTGAAAACCTTCAGGCAGTTTTTCTCGTAAGGTTTGTTCAATGACCCGACGACCCGCAAAGCCGATCGTTGCTTCAGGCTCAGCGATAATGATGTCACCTAGCATGGCAAAACTTGCTGTGACACCTCCTGTGGTTGGGTTCGTCAGAATGGGGATATAGAGTAAACCCGCTGCTTGTTGCTGGGCAAGGGCACCGGATATTTTTGCCATTTGCATTAGGCTAAGCATGCCTTCCTGCATTCGAGCACCGCCAGAGGCACAAACAATAATGACGGGTAGGTGATCATGGGTGGCTCCTTCAATCAATCGACAGAGCTTTTCCCCCACGACAGAGCCCATGCTTCCTCCCATAAACCGAAAGTCCATGACCCCTAAAGCCACATCAATACCGTTAAGCTGACCTGTTCCAGTCTGGACTGCGTCAGTTAAACCGGTTTTCGCTTGCAGGTCTTCGATGCGATCACGGTAGGGTTTGCGATCTTTAAACCCCAGTGGATCTGTGGGCTGGAGATGATTATTTAGTGGAATCCAAGTCTTGGCATCGATCAGTTGGGAAATGCGTTGTTGACTGTTCGCTCGATTATGATAACCACACTCGCTGCAAACAAGGTCGTTAGCGAGCAGGTCTTTGGAATAAGAAAGGACATCGCAGCGTGGGCATTTAGTCCATAGTCCATCTGCGATTTCTCGTTCCGGTTTTTGCTGGAGGGGCTTATCGGCTTTTTGGCGATTTGCGAACCAATCAAACAGGGACATGGGTTAACCAGAATTCTTTAGGGCGTAAACAGTCGCTTGCCACAGAGATGAGCTTTTTAGATGGGAATAAATCGTATTGATAGGGATAGCTCTTAATTTTAGGTTCATTCCACTGATCATACAGGGCTACTGAGGATAGCTTTGAAACTCTACCGCGCTTCTAGGGTGCTTTGCAATGAGCTGGTTGGGTTTTGGTCTGTGGGCTTCGCCAGATCGCTGAGGACACTTCTAATTTTGAGCTCCCTAATTCTAAATCGCTCTGGCACGCAGCGACCCTCTTACGAAGGGGGTCGCTGCTATATCAATGGTGGATTTCGAGGTGAATCACGAAGTGTCCTAACATCATTTGCGGAGTGCGCAATTCGTAATCAATTCGTAGGGATTCTGGGAATTTTTGGCCTGTGAGAGTGATGCCGCGGGCATAGTTCTGGAGTCGGAATGAACCGCTGTCTCCCCGATAGCGATGGAGCCAATATCGGCTGATGCCGGTGACTCCTGTTTGCCAGTAGTGGCGGTATCCAATATCTCCGTCCCCTTGGGTGGTCAAAATTGCACGATGAGCTGAAAATTCTAGCCAGAGAAGGCGTTTCGGATTTTGGGAATTTGATATTTGTTTTTGAGTAGGGGTTTTAGGGCAGGCAGGCGCCATTGCAAGGTCAGGAGGACAGCCCAGGGGATCATTGAGAAGTAGATGGAAGCGTTCCTGATCTTTTTGATAGAGAGTTGCCGTAGCTTCAACACTTTTGAGGATGGGTAGATTGGTGGACAAAAAGGAAAATGAAACGGGCTTGCGGTAGTAAGAGAGCATGAATTGTGGGCCGTGGTGAGAGATGGATGGAATGGGCAGGGGGCAGTCTTGATTGGGTTCACGGTAGCGAGAAATACTGGTTCAAGAGCACTTTTTACAGAGAAGTTCAAAATTACCCTTGTCAAAGTCCGCTGTCGATTGTTAAATTTATAAACCGATACCCGCATTCCTCAGTAGCTCAGCGGTAGAGCGGTCGACTGTTAATCGATTGGTCGCAAGTTCGAATCTTGCCTGGGGAGTAATGAAAAATTTAAACCGTTGGCCAAAGAAGGCTTGAGCTGACTAAATGATTTATTCAAGTTTTCCAAAAAGGGACACAAATTTATACTATTGTTCTAACAGGCTCTTCATCTTTTTTGAACTTAATTAAATAATGCCTAGCTTTTTCACAGCTGATGGTTTCCTCTGGAATTATTGTTGGTTGTGTGACTAAGCGATACTTGCGTGTTGTGAGTATGACTTTTAAATACTTTCAAGTCTAAATTCGACCCTGCAAACTTGAAGGAATGGTGAGTATTTTGATGTCTATATTCCTTCTGGAGGGACTATTTCGCACTAAGTATTATTTTTTGTCCTTGAGAGCGGCTTGCTTATCTTTTGCGGTTCTACCTACCTGGACTAGCTCTTCAGTAAGACATGTCTAAAAAGGGCGAACGATGGGACTCGAACCCACGAATGGAGGAACCACAATCCTCTGCCTTAACCACTTGGCTACGCTCGCCATGCCTTGCCTAGTATAGCATTGCAGTTAGGAGTGGCAACTTAGCTTTTTTAAATCACGGCTAGGCTAGGCAATTATGTGGAAATGGGTAGCATTGTTAGGGAGTAGTTTGGGGGTTGTCGGTGCGGCGATTTTGGCGCTGACAAATCCTTCATTAGATGCCTATGTGGAGTTCGCTGAGGATGAACTAGTCAGTTATCTCCAGACTCAGGGCTGTCAAGAATTGGCTGCTGAATTGGGATCTCAAGGGCGACTTTATTGCGGTGTTTTGTTGAATATCAGTCGTCCGGCGATCGCAGAACTATTGCGGCAGAACACAGAAGTTCGCAACTTTTTAGTGTTTAGTTTGTATGAGACGGAATTGTCGTTGTTGGATCTTTTAGAGATTGAAACAGCGACCCTCGGTATTGGGGACAGTTTTGTCATTCTTGATTTGGAAACTTAATTGATTGATGAAAATCGGTGTGTGGGTGTTGGGAGACCAGTTGTGGTCTAAGTAGGCGGCACTCAAAAGTTGTGATCGCAAAGAATGTCCGGTGATTCTGATCGAAAGTAGGGAGTATGTTCCAGCCCGACCTTCATCGGCAGAAGCTAGTGCTTGTTTGGTCTGCTATGCGTCATTTTGCAGCAGAGTTGAGGGCTGAGGGCTGGGAGGTAACTTATGTGATCGCAGATGATTTTTTGACTCCGTTGCGCGGTTGGATCAAAGCTCAGGGCATTACCGAATTGCGGATCATGCGCCCAAACAACCGACCCTTGGCTCAAGCAATTGACGAATTTGATCTGCCTTCTAAATTGGTGTGGGTCCAAAATAATCATTTTTATGGTCAGCTACTGAATTTAAGACGTGGGCAAGCAGTCGAAAGCGACAGCTCCTGGAGGGAGGACTTTTACCGCGAAGCTCGTAAGCGGAGTCAGATTTTGATGGTGGGTAAGAAACCCATCGTGAGCGCTGGAATTTTGATAAAGAAAATCGTCGTCCGCCCAAGCCCGGTATAAAAACGCCTAAGGTTCGCTGGTTTGAGCCGGATGAAATTACGCAGTCTGCGATCACAGATGTCAAACAACTTCTGGGCAGAGGCTACGGAGAGATTGAACCGTTTCGCTGGGGTGTAACGGGTGTTCAGGCGAGCCAGGCCTTTT
>JBCDHF010000087.1:0-13065 GCA_038750375.1 Cyanobacteria bacterium P01_H01_bin.15 | reverse complement strand
TGAAATTTAATTTGATATGAATTCTTGTGGATGTCCTTGTCTGGATATCCACTTTTTTTTGCTCAAATTTGAACTTTTCGGGATTTTTAGAATGCGCGATCGCAAACTTTGTCGGTCAACGATTTCCCGATAATTTCCGATTTTTTCCCATAGGATCCGCGATTGTAAAGGCGGATAATTCCGGCATCTTGAATGAGCAGGTTCAGCAAAACCTGGCATTGGATCCAGGAAATGGGACCTGCGCTTGAGATGGGTTGAAAAATTATGGAATGGACTTTATCGCTAGTGAATGACTATTCAGACCTAAATTTAGTGATTTTGCTTTTAAATTGCCCGCAAGCTGCTGCGAGCAAAAGTTTCAAGACGACCCAAACCCATGAATGAAAATCTAATTCTCAAGAGCTGCTCAAACTCGCCTAATTCCTGAGACAACGCATCCCTGTGGAAACTAATTTTCGGTTGTGAAGAGAGCTGTCGCAGCTCGCAAACGGTACTCATTTTGAGAACGGTCCGACCTGAGATTTCCACAGATTGAAATCGTGAATACACAATTTACTATTTTCCTACGGAGAATACGCTCATGAGTGATTATCGAAATCAAGAAGCCCTAAATGTTCGCATTGCTGCCGCGAAATTAGCTGCCGATCGCGTACAACCCATCCATAAAGCGAATCCGGATGAGCAGCGCTATACCAGCGCGAACTATCCCATGAGTTTCACTAAGGGATTAAAACATGACAAAGATACGGGCTTGATTCAAGAGCCTTTGGATTTTGAAGCTTTTCGGACTGCTATTGACGAAGGGTTTATTGACCCGTTTACACTGTCAGTTAGGGTTGCATCTACAAAAGAGAGGGCTTGGGAAGCCCCAACAGCCGGTGTTGTCTATGATTTACAGGGTCCGGATGCTCAAGCGGTTACGATGGCACCCGCCCCTGAACTGGGATCGAAGGAGCTCGCTTATGAAATGGCAGAAGTTTATGAACTGGCGATTCTCCGCGATGTGTTGCTGACAGAATTTTCCGATAAAACTGACGCCAATCCTGATATCACTCAGTCGATTGGTCGTTTGAATAGTGTTGAATATCCTGTGGATGGTAGTCAAGGGAGAAAGAGGACCACTAACCCTGGTCCAGGCATAACAGCTGGCACTCTTTTTCGGGGCTCCTCTCCTGGGGTTGAGGTTGGACCATATTTATCCCAGTTTTTATTGATCGGTAACGTCGGTCAAACGGTCTTTTTTTCTAGTGACCCTGACAGACCTGGGCTCAATGCGAGCGATCAAACGGCTATTGCTGAAGGGAAAATCCAGTATGGAGCCCTTCAAATCGATCAGCGGGTGCCGGTGGCTACCCCCCAAAACTATATGACCAAATGGACTGATTGGCTTGATGTCCAAAACGGTAAAGATGTCAGAAATAATGCGACTTTATTTGATGCCTCGGAATCCAGGCGGTTTATGATTACGCCCCGAGATCTTGCAACTTATGTGCATGATGATGCGCTGTATGAAGCATATCTCAATGCTTGCTTGATCTTATTGTCTATGGGGACTCCTTTCGATCCAGGATTTGCCAAATTATCTGGACAGGGCAAGCTATTTTTTAATAGTTTGAGCAGTACTAATTTTCCTTATTTTGAACTGCATCCTCGCCAAGCAGGGGGATTTGCACTGTATGGGGGACCTCATATCTTGACATTAGTTACGGAAGTTGCAACTCGTGCCCTGAAAGCTGTGCGCTTCCAAAAGTTCAATAATCATTTGCGTTTACGACCGGAAGCGTTAGCGGCAAGGGTTGATCGTGCCCAAACCATAGAATGCGAATTTCCTATTATGGGTCGTCGATTCTCTGAGCTGACAGAGGCAATTCAACAAACCGTAGATAAGGTCAAAGAGCTGAACGCGAGTTCAGGTAATAATACGGCTTTGTTGCCCATGGCTTTCCAAGAAGGTTCTCCCATGCACCCTTCGTATGGAGCCGGTCACGCGACGGTGGCAGGCGCTTGCGTGACAATTCTAAAAGCCTTTTTCGATACGGATGCCGTTTTTGTCCGACGAACAATTAAAGATAAAAATACTGACACCATCGTTGAAGTAAAAGACGTATTTTCTCGATACCAAACCGAAGATGTCCCAGATGGTCAAGTATTTGAGGATGTGGCAATAGAATATACGGCTAACGATGATGGTTCTGCACTAGTCCCCACGACCGGTAAGCCATTCTTGACCCTAGAGGCAGAGTTGAATAAGTTAGCGGCCAATATTTCCATTGGTCGTAATATGGCAGGGGTCCATTATTACTCTGACTATTTTGACAGCCTGCGTATGGGCGAAGAAATTGCCATCGGGATTCTCGAAGAGCAAGCGTTGTGCTATCCAACCGATCCGTTTGTGTTGTCGATTCCAACGTTTGATGGTGATATTCGTCGTATTGGTCGTCGCTAACGCGATCGCGTTTTGGAGATTGGTTGAATCTTGACCAGTTTCCAACTCCGAAGGAACCGATTTAGTCTTAGCAATCCCTGCTTAGCTAGATTGGTTCTTTTCTTTTGTGTGATCGCATACCCGAACCAACAATTCTCAATGCAAACCCTCGAGCTAAAATCGCTGTTCACGCCACGTCCCATGAAATCCGGGAGGAACAACGCCGGGCAGCGGGAGAACACAAATCGGTTCTGGGTTGATTAAGGAACTCTCATAAATATGAACTTCGCTACATTTGCGATTGCCATCGTAAACCACCGTTAATAGCCAGCCTTGATCCGAACCTTGCATCTCCGGGACAAAAATCGGCTCAATCGGATAGCAGTTTTCACCCGGATCGACTAAATTCAACTGCCCGGTTTCTCGATCGTAAGTTGCGATCGCACCGAAAAGTTCATCGCTAGAATCGTGAAGCGTGCGCATCGCTGACATAAACGTGTAGCGCCAATTTTCACCGATTTGATGAGTCGGTACAGTCGGAAACTCACAGCCATGACCTATCAGCTCAGACTGGTGAGTGACTGTGCCGGTTTGTGGATCGATTTCTAAACGCCAAAGAGTTGCCTGGGCTCGGGTCTTGATAAAGCCTTTAGCAATTTCAGCGGTATTCTGGTTGGTCTTGAAATCGGGATAGCGAGCCACCTCCAAAATAAGGCGATCCTGGTGTTGATAGCCGTTGACTACATGCCATTGGAAAAAGGGATCGGTTTTGCCCTTCGCTACCAAGGTCAAAGATTCGCGATCACAAATGTAAATCTCGGTCCCCAAGTCCGGCTGCCACTGCATGGCATTTTTGAAGGGTTGGAAGCCAGAAATCACCGACAGTAAATTGATTCGCACCGGCGGAACCAAAAAGACCAGGTAAGGACCCACTAAGCAAACATCATGCACCAAGGGCGTTCCCTTAAGGATAAAGTCACCTCGTTTGAGTAATTTACCCGTGACATCATGGCGATACAGCAGAATTTTGGTGGGAAACCCAGGCATCATGCCAAAGTTAAAAATTTCGCCGCTCACCGGATCGATTTTGGGATGGGCACTAAACGGTTCATTGGGTTTGAGCGCTCCGAAGTTTTCAATGCCTTGGGTTTCTAAGGTTTCGAGATCCAAAGCATAGGGACTACCGCCACCCTCCCATAACGCCAATAATTGATCCGGCAGTGCAAGCACTGAAGTATTCGCCGCATTTTTGGCGAGCTTGCCCCAAGTATTCCAACATGGGCCCGGTGCCGCCATCCCGTAATTCGGATATAGGTAACGGTTCGCCTTCGCTTCAGCTAAGTAACCTCGGGTTTGCACATATTGATAGGTCGCTTGCGCCGCCCCATTTTTAAAATGAACGCCCAAAATCGCGCCATCCCCATCAAACCAATGTCCCGTAGTCATTTCGCCCCTATTTTGCCGCCCCGGACCATTGCGATAGAGGCTACCGGCAATCTCGGCCGGAATGTGTCCTGAAGTAGGCGTTAACGGAGTCAGGGGAAATGCTTGCCCAGGATTAACAATCGCTTCGCCCCAAATGGTAACGGCGGGAGCTGGTGAAACTGCGGTCATCAAAAAACTCGAAAATAGCTTGTCCTTTCCTTAAGTTTAATAAGGTGCCTAAAAGACCAAGACGACCGCGATACATGTGAGACTTTAGACTTGTTGGGAAATAAGCAGAAAAAACAGCTGAAACGCCCACTAGGAAAGGCTTTCGACCTCTTTTTGACTGGAATCCCTGTAAGCTCTTGCTCATAGGCGTTTCAGCGATTCTATTGTCTATTTCCCAACAACTCTTTTAATTGCTAGAACAGACTCTTGATTCGTTCTTTTAAAATTTCGTAGAGATTGGCGCCGGTCTGATAGAAGAGGATAATTCCCGCAATCAGGGCACAAATATAAACTAGCCCAATACTAATCCCCGCCAGACAAATGGCTCCATCGTCTTCTTGGAGACCAAAACCCACGACAAAAATTGCGATCGCAGGCAAAGTATTTGTCCCCGGAATAGGAATCATCATAGACGAGGCCATGAGCGCGATCATGACACCCATAAAAATCCGACCCGGCAAACTGGTGCAGATGGGTTTTAAGCGAGGCTTTGCGAGTCTCTCAATTCGCTTTAGCCAGGGCCGGGCTTTATTGAAAAATCCCTGAGCCGTACTCAATCCAATCGAGCCTTTCAAAAAACGTTCCGGTAACCACGGCTGCTCTCGGCCCAGAATGAGCTGTAGGGCTAAGAAAAAAATCACAATCGCAAATGGTATCGAATAGCCAGCGGCCGGAATGGGTAAGGCAGACGGCAATGCGATCAAGACAAATAGAAAGCCAAACACTCGTTCTCCGGCGATCGCAAGGAGTTCCCGTAGTGAAATTTTTTCTCCTCGGTCAGGGTCTTGTAAGTAGCGCTCCAATTCCACCGATAGCTTGGCCATGTCCCTCTCACCGAAAATTCGCAATCAACCGGTAAACCTACCACAGTTAGGGTCACGGGATCGAAAGTCTGTTGCCAGTAAGCTACGTGCAAGGATTTCTCAACGACTCAGGCCAACTAGTTACGTCTTTTGCCCGAGGATATTTGCTAATCGATATTCAAACGCCGGTACCCCAAACGCCTCTAAAGACTCTCGTCTGAGCCACTGACCATCACAACGCCGATCTTGACCGCGCAACATTTCCTGAACTGCGATCGCAACAGCCGCCGGTTCCCGGTGAGGCACGCGCCAGCCCAAGCGTCCATCTTGCAGCGGATCGGCCGACCCATCCGCATCTCCCGATAAAACCGGAACGCCACAGGCCATGGCTTCCAAATAAACTATTCCAAATCCTTCCTGAGAGGGCATGACGTAGATATCCGCCAACCGATAATGGGCTTCTAATTCTTCCGCCGGCACAAAGCCAGCAAACACTACGCGATCCTGAATGTTTAACTCAACCGCTAACTGCTCCAAGCGCGGCCGATCATCCCCACGACCCACCACTATGTATTTGACGCGCGGAAACTGCTTCAAAATAGTCGGCAGCGATCGCAGAGTGACATCCACTCCTTTGTAAATATCGCCAGACCACAGCCTCGCCACCGTCAGAATGACCGGGCAATCTTGAACCTGATATTTTTCAACCAAATCAACCGGTTTTTCGCCCGGCTGAAACAAATTGCCGTCTACCGCACTTGGCAAATATTGAAAGGTATTGGGGTCTAAACCGTTGGCAGCACAAGCTTTATCCCTGCTGTAGCGACTAATAAAAAGACTACGCTTTGCCCCCAAGATGCCCCGTCGTTGGAGCCAAGACAAAGGCGGCCAAACTTCTTTGCCATAGGTCAAAACCGTGTAAGGGAGACGGAAGAGTTGGCATAGCGCCTGAATCAGCGGGACTAAATTGATATGTCCACAAAACACCTCAGTCGGCGGCGCTTTTTGAAACTGACGGAAGAGTGTGATCGCAAGGCGAAGTCGGCCGCGAACAGTCGAAGAATCAGCAAAGTTCAAAAACTCTAACTGGGCGGATTGCTGTAATGGATTGGGGTCCTGGTCACTATCTCGGAGTGCAAAAACTTTTGCGGGGAGGGTCTTAGGGAGCTGCGCATATCGTTCCAATAGCAGCCGGGTATACGCCTGGATACCGCCTTCCTGAGCGTAAATATCGAGAAAAATAAATGCGTTATAGCCCATGCGCTCGCACCCGGAAAATTACCCTCCTAAAAAAATACTCCCTGATCCTAGCCTTCGCAAAGACCCAAGTCAGGGAGTAATCAGTGCAGTCTTAGAAATACTCGGAACTTAGAACAAGCCCAAAGTTAAAGACTTATCAATGGGGAGGGTTGCCCCAATCCCGAGGTAAATAGTTACAACGGTACCGAACAAGAAGACAGCAGTCGCGACTGGACGACGGAATGGGTTCTGGAACTTATTGACGCTCTCAATAAAGGGCACCAACATCAAGCCAGCAGGAATAGCCGCCTGAGCCGCAAGTCCAAGCAGCTTGTTGGGGACAACCCGCAAAATCTGGAAAACAGGATAGAGATACCACTCGGGTAAAATCTCTAGCGGGGTTGCGAAGGGATCTGCCGGTTCGCCAGTCAACGCGGGATCGAGTACTGCGAGAGCAATAACGCAGCCGAGAGTCCCCAAAATTACGATCGGAAACGTGTACAGCAAATCATTGGGCCAAGCAGGCTCACCGTAGTAGTTGTGACCCATACCCTGGGCTAGCTTGGCGCGGAGTTTAGGATCGCTAAGATCCGGCTTTTTCAATGTAGACATCGATTAAGATGCTCCTAAAAAATTACGGGAAATAGTTTAATCACGGTTGTCAAAATCGCCGATCGACAAACGACTTTGGCAATAGGCCTTTACAAGGGACCAGAAATTCCTTGCTTACGAATCATCAAGAAGTGAGCCAACATGAAGACCGCAATGGACCAAGGCAAAACAAACGTATGCAGGCTGTAAAAACGAGTCAAGGTTGCCTGACCCACACTGGCACTACCTCGCATTAGCTCGACCAGCTGGTCGCCAACGACAGGAATTGCAGCCGGAACGCCCGATACAATCTTGACCGCCCAGTAACCAACTTGGTCCCAGGGCAAAGAGTAGCCAGTAACTCCAAAGGAGACGGTGATGACCGCCATGATAACGCCAGTGATCCAAGTCAATTCACGAGGATTTTTGAAGCCGCCTGTGAGGTAAACCCGGAAAACGTGCAGAATCATCATCAGAACCATCATGCTGGCAGACCAGCGGTGGATGGAGCGGATAAGCCAGCCAAAGCTAACTTCATTCATGATGTATTCCACGGATGCAAACGCTTCAGCTACGTTCGGCTTGTAGTAGAAGGTCATTGCGAAGCCAGTGGCGAACTGGATCAAAAAACATACCAGTGTAATTCCGCCTAAGCAATAGAAAATATTGACGTGAGGGGGGACGTACTTACTGGAAATGTCGTCAGAGATCGCTTGGATCTCAAGACGTTCATTAAACCATTGATAAACTTTAGAATCTGTTACTTGCTTGGTAAACATTGACTTCTCAATGAGTAAAACTGGAGGGTTCTTACAAGGCTTTGGGTCAACATTAAGCGCTGACTCAAGATAAAGCCTGAATTTAGTTAAGATTGCTTTGCAAAACTGTTGACCGTGCTATAGACGTGAACAGCTTGGCTAGCCTGCCTTTCTGCTCCTTAGAATGTACCACAGCCTTCTTAAAAGGCGTTAAGTGTTGTGAATAGCTTGTTACACTTCTGGGACCAATTGCCAGGAAGTTAGGGCTAGGCCTTAGTCAAGCAACCCCTGTAGACATAAATCATTCGAGCTGATTGGCCCATTCGCGGCATTTATTTTTCCCAACTCAGCAAAGATGAAGAAATATTAATTGATTTTTGAGCACCAGACCCCCCTCTGAATGATTTTCAGCAGGGTCTGGGATTTGACGTCAGAATTGTAAAAACTGAAGCAATTTTTGAGCAGGACTAGGCGAGCGCAAATGCTGAAACGATTAATGAACCGAGTGTGCTGGGCGGGAATATTGCTCAGTGTGTGGTTGAACTGGGGCGTCCCCCAGGCACTGGCAGCGCCTTTTTCGAATTACTCAGATGAGCAGCAATTGCTTCTGCAGGCTTGGCGGATCGTTAATCAAGCCTATTTAGATGATTCCTTTAATAATCAGAACTGGTGGTTTTTGCGGCAGCGCTACCTGGATCGCAGCTATGCCAGCCGCAGTGAGACTTACGAGGCTATCCGTGAATTACTGAGTAGTTTGGACGATCCGTTTACTCGACTCTTGGAACCCTCTCAATATCGCAATCTTCAATTCAGCACGGCAGGAGAACTCACTGGAGTCGGTCTTCAAATCAATATCAATCCCGAATCCGGTCAATTGGAAGTAGTTTCTCCTATATCCGGTTCTCCCGCGGAGGCCGCGGGTCTTAAGCCACGGGATCAGATTTTAGAAATTGATGGAGTGGCGACCCAAACCTTGAGCTTAGATGAAGCGGCGATTCGGATGCGCGGTCCGATAGGGACAGAGGTGGTTTTAAACGTGCTGTCTCCACTTTCAGAAGCAGCAGCGGCTCCCAGAGATATCACAATTCGCCGTGATCGCATCACCCTAAGCGCGTTAGAAACTCGTTTACAAGACGGTCCCAACGGCTCGGTCGGGTACTTACGACTGAATCAATTTACCGCTAATGCAGCGGAAGAGATGACCACTGCGATCACAAATTTATCTGAGCAAGGAGCCCAAGGGTTTGTGTTGGATCTGCGTAATAATCCCGGCGGATTGTTGACTGCAGGGATCGATATCGCTCGACTCTGGCTTGATGGTGGGACAGTCGTATATACAGTCAATCGTCAGGGTATGTTGGACAGTTTTGATGACTATACGTCTGCGTCCTCTGATGCGCCCTTAGTTCTGCTTGTAAATCAAGGAACCGCCAGCGCGAGTGAAATTTTGGCGGGTGCCCTGCAAGATAATGGCCGGGCCGTCGTGGTCGGAGAGCAAACCTTCGGGAAGGGGTTGATTCAGTCTTTATTTGAGCTTTCCGATGGCGCGGGGTTAGCAGTCACGGTAGCTAAATACGAAACGCCAGCTCACCACGATATCAATAAATTGGGCATTACCCCCGATGTGGTGGTGCCGCTCACGGAAGTCATAACCTACGCCGATCTCGGTACTGAGCTGGACGTGCAATATCAGCAGGCGCTCGAATATTTGTCCTATCCTGCGATCGCAAAACTCTCGTCCGCCAATTAAGACATAAAGAATGTTTTTGTTCGGAAAAGTCGGATTTTGAGCAATCGAAGTTAGCGGTTACCAAAACGGTAATGGGTCCTTAAAGTCCAAGTTGCGATCACATACTGAACCCAGTTTCAGTAATGAAGACGTAACGATGAATCTATTTAAAGACCCTCGGGACTATCAAATTTTGTTTTTAGCGGGTTTTCTGCTGCTCGGTTTAGGCACTCGGGATTGGAGGCTTAATCCCTATTTGTTGGCGGTGGTATTAAGCAGTTGTTTAGCGACCCAGCTACTGCTCAAAGTGTTAACGAGTCGTCGCCAAAGTGATCTGGACGGAGCCATCCAACATGAGTGCTTTGGACCTCACATTCGAGCAGCCTTGCCATCTCTCAAAAGTGCCTTGATTTCAGCTTTAGGACTCTGTTTACTGCTTAGAGCGAATCGGCCCGAAACCATGGTTTTAGCCGGAGTGCTGGCGATTGCGAGTAAATTTATTGCCCGCTGGCGAGGGAAACATTTTTTCAATCCCGCAAACTTTGGGATTATTGCGGCCCTATTATTCACTCCGGATGCTTGGGTATCTCCGGGTCAGTGGGGTGCGGATGGCTGGTATTTACTGGTATTTTTGGGAGCTGGCGGCTTGGTGCTAAAGCGAGTCGGTCGCTGGGATACGTCGGCTATTTTCCTGGGGGTATATGCCGGACTACAAGGTTTCAGAACGATCTGGCTAGGTCAAAGTTGGGAGATTTGGCAGCATCAACTGATGAGTGGTTCGCTGCTGCTATTTGCCCTGTTTATGCTCACCGATCCACGCTCCATTCCCGATTCAGTCAAAGGACGGATCGTTTGGGCAACTTCGATCGCAGTTTTAACGTTTATCTTGCAGACCTGTTTTTATCTGCCGACGGCGGTCTTTTGGGCGCTCTTTATAATTTCGCCGGTCACTTTGCTGCTGGATCAGTATTGGCGGGGCCTCCGCTTTCGTTGGCCCACCGCAACCCAAGTATCCTCGGTCTCCACCACTCCTCAGCCCACTCCGCTTTAGGGCGAGATCGCTGTATCTAACTGCTTGTTAGAGCAATCGCCACGTTCTCCAAGGGGTGATTGCATGCCAAAAGGTTCTAAGCATTCAGCACCCCAGCATTCGTGCTGTCCTCAAGCAATCTGACGAAAACGCTATCAAAAATTCTGCCGCTCTGGAGAGTGGATAATGCCATGCGAATATCGCGTATTTTATTAAGTTGCGTAATTGCGATCGCCAGCTTTGTGGTCGTTGACGTTCAACCCGCTCAAGCATTTTGTGGATTTTACGTCGCCAAAGCCGATACCAGTCTGTATAGTCAAGCGTCTCAAGTAGTGATTGCTCGAAACGGGCAACGCACGATCCTGACGATGGCGAACGATTATCAAGGTGCGCCCAAAGACTTTGCTCTAGTCGTCCCGGTCCCTGTCATTCTCAAAGCCAACCAGGTGAATGTGGGCGACTCGAGTATTATTGATCGCCTCGATGGATTTAGTGCGCCTCGGTTAGTCGAATATGAAGACGGCAACCCCTGCCGTCAGATGCGCCGACGCAATGAAGTATTTCCCACGGCGCTGTCGGCTGATAGCGTCGCGGTCCCAGCCGAAGCGCAAGCCGAAAAATTAGGCGTCACTGTCGAGGAAACCTTCAGCGTGGGTGAATATGACATTGTCATCTTGAGTGCCCAAGAATCGGACGGCTTAGAGACCTGGTTACGCCAGAACAACTACCAGATTCCCTCGGGAGCAAGTAAACTGCTCAAACCCTATATTCGGCAGGGCTTGAAGTTTTTTGTGGCGAAGGTCAATCTCGGAGCTTATGCCGACACGGGGTTTCAGTCCTTGAGACCACTGCAAATCGCCTTTGAATCCCCGCGTTTCATGTTGCCAATTCGTTTAGGTACGCTCAATGCGCAGGGCGAGCAAGATCTGTTGGTTTATATTCTCTCGCCGCAAGGTCAAGCAACGTTAACCAACTATCGCACGGTCAAAATTCCTTCTAACGTCAATATTCCTGAATTTGTGGAAGGAGAATTCAAGGTTTTTTATACCAGTCTCTTTGAAACCGCCTATGCGAAAGAGGATCGGGAAGCCGCTTTTCTTGAATATGCCTGGGATATGAGCAATTGCGATCCTTGTTCCGCCGAGCCGTTGTCTCCGGATGAGCTCCGACAAGCTGGCGTATTTTGGATAGATCGCCCCCAAGGTTTAGGTAATCGTGTATTCATCTCTCGGATTCATGTTCGCTACACTCGCGATCGTTTCCCCGAAGATCTACAGTTTCAAGAAACTGGCAATCAAGAACTTTTCCAAGGACGCTACGTGATTCGACATCCCTATCGGGGCTCTGCCGATTGTCCCCAGGCTCGGCGCTACCAACAGCAAGTCCGTGAGCGCCAAGAGCAAGAAGCTCAGACATTAGCCCAATTGACCGGCTGGGATTTAGATAGTATCCGCCGCAAGATTAACTTTCTCGCACCAGCGGCTGCGTCCTCAGTCGATTGGTGGCGCCCCGTATGGCGGCAGCAACATTCAGTACCAACTCACTCTCCTCAGCGACAACCGCTCAACTGGTGGCAACGACTCTGGTCTCAATAGATACACTGAGCTAGTATCCATAGCCGCTGTCCTTTTGCTCGAGCGGTGGCGGCACACTCAAATTAACAATGAAGTCATTCCGGACGCTAACTGAATTTGAAAAAATTTCCCAAACGAGCAACCTCAATAAGTGTAAGTTCTAATACAGATAATTCGTAAGATAGAGCACTCTACTCTAAGGTGGATTTGATTGCGAAGCCAGCTTCACCACGCCTAGTTTGATTGATAAGATTTTTGGTATTTTCTATGTGAAATATCTGATTGTGCTAAATTTTTGGAGGTCACGATTGGTTAAGCCTCCTCTTGCTGGCAAGTAAAAATACGCATTGACTATCATGAACCTTTCAAGTGTAGGTGAGCTCGAAACTGAAGATTTATTTGAGTCCACCTGTCGTTACTATGCATTAGAAGGCGTGCTCACCAATCTTGAGCAACTGCGGACTCAGTTGAATGCGTTGCCATCAAACGTCTGGAGGCGTCGGGAAATGCAGTCTCGTTTAGAGCAACTGATTTTTGTGGCCAAGATATTGGAAGATCGCCTAGGCCAAATTGTAGAGTAAGCTAAACGGCTTTCTTGATATTAAAGTTCCCCGATTTTCGGGTGGCTCCTTTGCCAAGCAGCCCCTATGCTCCTAGCAATAAAGCATGTCCGATACAGGTTCGGCTAATTCAAAATTTGCGATCACAGTCTGGACATCATCTAGTGATTCCAACACATCCAGCATTTTCAGCAACGACTTAGCCTGATCGAGGTCCGAAATATCTACGCTATTGTTCGGTAGCCAGCGCAGTTCTGCTTCTACTACCGGAAAGTTGAGGCTCTGTAAGGTTTTGCTAAGGGTTTCTAAGTTATTAATTTCAGTAAAAACTTCTGCACCAGGTTCTTCTGCATCTAGCAACTCGTAATTCTCTGCGCCGCCCTGCATAGACGCTTCTAACAGGCTGTCTTCTTCGATTTTCCCTGCCACATATACAACGCCTTTTTGCTCAAATATCCAGCTTACGCAGCCCGTTTCTCCCAAATTGCCGCCATTCTTGCTGAAGGCTGCTCGCAGATCGGCGGCTGTGCGGTTGCGATTATCAGTCAAGGCCTCAATTAAAATTGCTACACCGCCGGGTCCATAACCCTCGTAGCGAATTTCTTCATAGTTAGTACTGCCATCAGCATAGGTTCCGGCTCCTTTTGCTATGGCACGTTCGATGCTGTCATTAGTCATGCCGGCCGCTTTGGCTTTTTAGATG
>JBCDHF010000086.1:0-13098 GCA_038750375.1 Cyanobacteria bacterium P01_H01_bin.15 | reverse complement strand
TGCGGATGTAGTTCAGTGGTAGAACGTCAGCTTCCCAAGCTGAATGTCGTGGGTTCGAGTCCCATCATCCGCTTGCATAGCGTTCGCCAGATCGCTTAGAGCGCTTTTGATTTTGTGTTTCCAAATTTTGGCGCGTTCTGGTAAGCAGCGGCCACCTTCGTAAGGTGGCCGCTGCTATCACTGTTACGGAACACTGAATAAATATCTCTGTTTGTGGGCTCAGACTTTGGGGCTTATCCTTTAACGGCACCGGCAGTCAGTCCCTGTACAATCCGTCGCTGGAAAATTAGGACCAGCAATACGAGGGGTAATGTCCCCAAGACAGTGGCGGCCGCGATCGGACCGTAGGGAATTTCAAAAATAGAGGTTCCCCCCAATTGAGCCGTAGCTACCGGAATCGTTTTGAGACTTTCTTTTGTGATGAAAGTTAGCGCAAAAATGTATTCGTTCCAGGCAAAAATAAAGGTCAGAATCCCGGTGGTAACTAAAGCGGGTAGGGTCAGTGGCAATACGATTTTGAATAGAAGCGGTAGGATTTTGTACCCGTCCATTTTGGCGGCATCTTCAAGGTCTCTGGGCAACTGGGCGAAAAAGCTGCGCATGACCAGAATGGTTAGAGGTAGATTAATGGCGGTATATGGAATGATCAAAGCGAGATAATTATTACCCAAACCCAATAATTTCACGATCTCTAACAATCCGAGAAAAAGCAACACATAGGGAAAGAGGGTCACAATCAACACGCCGGTCAAAATGATGTTTTCTCCAGGTAACTTTAAACGCGCCAGAGCATATGCGGCGGGAGAACCTAATGCTAGACAAAGACTCGTAGAAACCAGAGAGACGAAGGCACTGTTAAAGATGTACCGCAGGAATGGGCGGCGTTGAAAGAGCGTAACATAATGCTCAAGGGTGAGCTGTCTCGGAAAATAAACGTTGGGCACCGCAGAAATGTCGGCATCGACTTTTACAGAGGTCAAAATTTGCCACAGAATAGGACCCAAAAAAAACGCGATGATCGCGACCACAGCCACGCTGAACAGCATAGACTTAATGAAATTTTCTACTGTCTGAGTGCTCTTTTTAGCCGACGTTGACGGCATATTCGTTGGCATTGACTTTTCCCTCCTCTACACAATCCGCGATCGCGAACGGGTTAACACCAAACTGGCGATCACAACGGCTAAGATTAGCAGCAAAAATGTAACGACCACGAGAGACGCGCCGTAACCAAAATCGAGATAGCGCATAACAGTCGCGTAAATGTAGACGGATACGGTTTCGGTCGATCCGGCCGGTCCACCGCCAGTCATGACTTGGACCAAGTCAAAAACACCAAAGGCTTGAGCAAAGCGAAAGAGCACGGCAATCACAATCTGAGGCATGATTAAAGGCACCGTAATTTGCCAAAAGCTTTGCCAGGGATTGGCGCCATCGATCGCGTGTGCTTCATAGAGATCTGCGGAAATCGACTGCAACCCCGCCAGTAAAATCAGCGCAATAAACGGTGTCGTTTTCCATACGTCCGCAAAAATGAGCGCAACCATCGCCAGATTCGGACTTCCCAACCAGTTTATCCCTTCGTTAATGAGTCCCAAACGCATCAATAAATCATTGACCACACCATACTGATCGTTAAAGATCCAAGCCCAAGCTAAGCCCATAACCGCAGTTGGGAGCGCCCAAGGCAGAATGGCAATCGTTCGGACCAGACCTCGCCCTCGAAAAGATTGATTCAAAACCAAAGCTACGCCCATGCCCAAAATGAGTTCCAGGGACACACTCACGGCAGTAAAGAGGGTTGTATTGCCGAGGCCCTGCCAAAAGCGACCGTCTCCGATCATCCGTTGATAATTGCCCAGTCCACTAAAAATAGGTTGAAGTTGTGTCCCCAAATTTTCCGCGAACAGACTGAGCCAAAAGGCTCGAGCAATAGGATAGAAAAAAACCAAGATCAAAACGAGCAAGGCTGGCGTTAACAACAACCAACCGGTGCGAGTTTCTTGCTGGCGAATAGGATCAGCGGTCATGGCAATCTAAGGCGCAAGGTTGGGCTTCAGTTTACCGGATTCCTTTAACGGTTTCTTGGACCATCGGGATGGAGCGCGGGTAGCGAACCATCAATTCTTGGACTTGTTCAGCATGGTATGAACTTCGGGTCAGCGGGGATGCCACCACTTGCAAAAAGCCCAAGGATTCTCCATAGCTCGCCCAGTCAGCAAAATTTTGAGGCATGACAAAATCTTTAATGCCCAAATGCTTGGCGGAAGGCTGTAAATATTGACCGATCGTCAAAATATCGCAATCGACGGCTCGCAGTTCTCGGATAACCGCCCGCACTTCTTCGTTGGTTTCGCCGAGACCCACCATAATGCCGGATTTGGTATACACCCACGGGGCAATTTCTCTGGCCCGCTTTAATAACTGCAGCGATCGCGCATAGTCACCTTGGGGTCGTACGCGGCGATACAGTCGCGGAATCGTTTCCGTATTGTGATTTAAAACCTCGGGCTTAGCAGCCAATATAGTGGCAAGGGCATCCCAATTACCGCACAAATCAGGAATCAGAAGTTCAATCGTTGTCTGAGGTGAGACTTGGCGGATCTCTTGAATGCAGCGCACGAATTGGCTCGCACCTTCATCGGGCAAATCATCCCGATTGACCGAGGTAATTACGACGTGATTTAAGTTCAATCGCCGAACCGCTTCTGCTAAATTGAGTGGCTCGAAGGGATCCAGCGCTTGGGGTTTCTTCTCAAAATCAATATCGCAGTAGGGGCAAGCACGCGTACAAGCCGGACCCATGATCAAAAACGTAGCAGTGCCAGCCTGAAAACATTCGCCAATATTGGGGCAAGACGCCTCTTCACAGACTGTGTTCAGCCCCAAATCCCGCAAAATTTCTTTGACGCTACCGACTCGCTGCCATTGAGGCGCTTTGACTCTGAGCCATTCAGGTTTGGTGATCACAGGCGCTTTCCTTGAACCATTCTTTACGTTGCTACTTATACAAGTGTATCAATAAGCTCCAGTGGCTCTGGACTGCAAGCATAAAATCCTCCTGTGATGAGTATTCATTATTCTCAAACGTTGGCAAGGTCACAATCAATAATAAATCCTCCAGATCGGACCACTCAAATGAGTAGACAACCTGGAGGAGAAACACAAATATTCAGTTCACAGGTATTGAAAACCGTTGAAACTGCTTGGAGAAATTACACGCCTGTTAAAACAGCAGCGCCATTACCGTTACCATTGCCATTGCCATTTTCGGCGTAGGCAGGGGCGGTTTCAACCGGGACGTGGTGAGCAACGGTGGAAGGATCTTCCAGACCCACGTCGCTGCACAAAGGATCGATGCCCAAACCGTTGCGAGGATATTCAGCACAAATGGCTTTATACTCATCAATTGCGACAAATAGCTCCGCTTGACTCAAGCTATTGAGATAGTCACATTGACCAATGTCACCCTTCGGCAAAGGTGCAGCTAGATTTCCGCCACGCTTCTGAACAATCTTTTCTTGACAAGCCCAGAGGGTATTTCGCTTGAGCACAATATCGTGCCACAAGCTCAAGCCAAAGGTGCTGATCAATCGCAGAATCCGATGGAAATCCGCCTCAGAAATCCAGTCATGTTTGTAGCCGAGATAAGCGCCGAAGCCCATGCCAATTGCGACGGCGTGACCGTGGAGCAAACCGGCTTCAATCTCAAATCCAGGAGACCAAGTGTGACCGTAAGCATGAGGTCTGCACTGGTGGGTTTCGTACAGGTTGCCGTATTCAGCGGAAACGTAACTGCGTAATGCCGCACCTAGAATTCTTTGGGACAATACATTGATTTGATCTTCTGGCTCACAGTTGATCGTACCAAAACGAGTGGTAATCAAATCAGCACCAGCTTTTTCAAGATCTTCAAACAAAGGCTTATCTTTGACCACCGCCATCTTAATGATTTCGACGATGCCATGACGCAACCAACCTTCATGGAGAGTCTTGAAGAAGTAGCGATCTGTGATGGAAAGAACCGGCGGATGATATGCGCCAAAGAGGTTCTTGTAGCCAAAACCGTCGCAACAAGTACGCGGTGATGGACCCGCATCGATGCCAGCCACAATAGATGTGGAAAGCATCACGTACGGTGTGTTCCTGTGATACAGAGCACAAGCAAGACCGGCAGTATCAGCTAAGACGCCACCGCCAATGATCAGAACCGGCTCATCACGAGAAACGCCCAAATTCTTGAAGTCACCAAGCATGCGCTCAACTGTGCGGATGCCTTTATCAACTTCCATCGCCCGGTAGACGAGCTTTTCCAGAGGAATTCCATGGAAGTCAAAGTAATGATCGATCTGTTCACCGAAGTAATGCTCGACATTCTGATCGACTACTGCAACACAACGTCCGCAAGAGATGTATGTATCTCGTAAGAGATGCTCTTTGGTATCTAAGACATTGTCACAAAGCTTGAGGGAAGTGAAAGTGCTGGTACTTACGACAATTTCGATATCTTTATCGTCATCGGTACTAACGACGTGTCCTTCACTTTCGCGATAGCAGGAGGTGGGATAAATTGCGTGAGGCTCTTCAACGACAAGTTTTTCGGCTAGCTCTGCATAAAATGCCTTTTCAGGGCTCTGGGTGAGGTAACTCAGCAACTTGATATCACGAAAATCAGACTGATGAATACGCTCGGCAAAAGCCTGCCATTCGCCCCCTTTTTTTGCATCAAAAGCAGTGAGAAGCTCAGCAATTAGCCCAAAAAAGCTGCTGAGAGAAGTGTTAAGGCTACTTCGCAAGCGACGACACGCAGAAAGTCCTTTGATCGCCCCGAACGCAGCGAATTCTTCGCCAATCTCTTTGGAGAAAGCATCGCAATCTACCAACGCCAACAGCAAACTTCGGAAAGAACTGCTGCAACAGACACTTTCAATAGCTTTATCAAAAGCATTAAGCGTCAAAAAGTCACTGTCGTAGGTGTCAAGAAACGTCTTAACTACTAATGTCGTTTTTGTCATGATGGATCCCTGGTAAAAACGAGGTTGCTCTAATGAAAAGTTTGTCGGACGGCACCCCGAGAGGATGTCTACTCTGACGCGCCAAGAACAACTAGCTAGAAACTCTTACACGGCTCAACCGAAGGACGCTATCGGACTGACCCCTCAGATTCGTGCTCATACTAGGCACCCTGAGAATGACGTCAGAGAGACTTTTAACTCGTATGGGGAAGTGTTCTTCGGCGTTGAGTCTTCGTGAAAGATGACAACTGTTGCCTCTTAGCTTCCGCTTAGAGTAGTACTAGCCACTGGAACACAAGTTTCTAAAAAAAAGCTTAAACCGGGGATAGAATCAAGCTTTTTAGCACTGAAACTATCTAAAAGCACTTGCGTGCCAAATATGGATTAAGCCCATTAAGAAGCTGTTCTTTTCCAATCTAGACTTGTTTCCCCTCATTTAGCCAACAACTGACTGAATTTTGGGTAGAATTCCTCTAGATAGCAAGCAGTGCAAACTAGCCGGATGATGCTTGCAATTACAAGCTAGCCGTACGCAGTCTCCCATTAATAACTTTGCTCTGTCAAGAGATTTTCGCTAGGAAGTAACTTGGATTTCTTAGTGCGAAATAAACTTAACGAGTTACTAACAACTTGGCAGTATTCATTTTTACGATTCCTCAGAGGATTTTATTAGAATTGATTAATTTCTAGAGAAAAGGCTTAGGATTGCTCAAAAAAAAGCCTTTAATCTAAACAATGGCTTTTGTAGACTGAGCAATTTATCTTGTTTTTGTATTCCTTGATACGATAAGTTGAGCCTATCAAGTTATTAGCTAAACCTATGAATTGAAAACTTCAAGGTCAGGCTGAAGTTAGATTCCGTTTTAATCGTTCGCTTTTTCTTTAGGGTCAGGCTAGGATTTCAGAGGCTGCTTACAAATCAACTGGGTTAACAATGACTGAGGTAGAGGCTGGCAATTTCGGGCAAGGTGGGTCAGCGGAGTCAACGCTGTCTCTGGGAGAGCAAGAAATTGCATACGATGCGATCGCAGACTGGTTGACCCTATATAAAGAGGAGAAACCGATCGCCAAGATGTTTTTCTGTGCTTACTTTGCACAGTCTAATCAGTCGGCTCAAAGACCGTTGACGTTTGTCTTTAATGGGGGACCTGGCGCCGCATCAGCCTACTTACATATGGGGGCAGTCGGTCCCAAGCGCCTATTATTTGGTCATCAAGGGAGTCTGCCTCGCCCGCCAGTTAAGGTGCTAGACAATCATGAAAGCTGGTTGAGTTTTTCAGATTTAGTTTTTGTCGATCCCATTGGGACCGGTTTTAGTCGAGCCTTGCCCCCAGAAGCCGCAAAGGAGGACGCATCGACTAAGGGGGATGAGAAAGTCAAGGAAACACCTTTTTGGGAGATGGACCGGGATTTGCGCTCCCTGGGTGAATTTATAGTTAGTTTTTTAACTAAGTATCAGCGTTGGCTCTCTCCGATTTATATCGCGGGAGAGAGCTATGGCGGTTTTCGGGTCGCTAAGCTTACCAAAATGCTCCAACAAGATTTTGGGGTGGGGCTATCGGGAGCATTGCTAATTTCGCCTGCTTTGGAATTTAGTTTTTTGGACGGTGGTGACTATAACTTGAGTTATTGGGCGACGTTAGTGCCTGCGTTTGCCGCGGTGGCAGTTCAACATGGTCGGAGCAAGTGGGTTGGAGAAACTGGAGATTGGTCAGCCCAACTGGGCGCAGCAGAACAATTTGCGCGACAAACGTTAATTCCTTTTTTGGCATTGGGAGACCTGGCTAGCGAAAACGAAGCCGCATCTGTTTATGAGCAATTGGCGAACTTGACCGGACTTTCTACAGATTTAGTTAGTTTGCATCAAGGTCGGATCGAGCGTGACCTCTTTGCGCGTGAACTCTTGCGGGATCAACGACTAGTTGTCGGACTGTATGACGGTTCGGTAACCAGCATCGATCCGTTTCCCGATCGCCTAAATTTTGAAGGCAGCGATCCCACCCTGGATGGCTCGCAGCGTTTGTTTACGGCAGCAGTCAACCATCATCTGCGCGACACATTAGGAGTCGAAACGGAGCTAACTTATAAGCTTTTGAATTTTGATGTGTTTAAAGCCTGGCGATATAACAAAGCGGGTCAAAATGATTTTAAGCAGGGCTATGTAGGAGCGGTCGACGATCTTCGAGTTGGGCTAACCCTCAATCCCCACCTGCGCATCATGATTAATCATGGGTATTTTGATTTGGTGACGACTTACTTTGCCAGCGATTATTTAGTGGCACTGATGAAAACAACGCCTCAAATCCGCGATCGCATTCATCAATCCCACTACTTGGGGGGACATATGTTTTATTCTTGGGAATCTAGCCGAAAGCAGTGGTATCAAGCGGTCAACGAATTCTATAATGATGTAAAAGTATCCTGATTTCGAGCTTATTGGAAGACCTTGCTAATTTTGACACCTTTGTTTTTCTGGCAATGCGCCCTTGAGAGATTTTTAGACTCCAAACCTAAATCTATCAAAACTACCGTGATTGACTACCAGTCACTAATACTTGGTTTGCTCAGGGGGTGCTAAAAGCGCTGAAAAGCTTTAATAAAGAGGAGTCTGGAGGGTGAGCACTATTCAAAGTTCGAACGATTGCTTATCAAAAAAAATAACAAATTTGGCTAAGTGAGCCGCGTACTAGGACGAATCCGGATCAATCAATACATTATGCTGCCAGTATTTCTCCCACTTTTATTGAGGGACTCAATCCCTATGAAGCTCACTGATAAAAGATTCTAGCCGGGCTGTCACACCCTGAGCTTGGTTTGTTGCAACTCTAACTAAAGGGCACTGGATCCGCCAAGCTTGATTTGAAAGATTTGTCGGAATAAGCCTTGCAGGAATTAAGCATCAAGAGAGGTTGAGAAAGACTAGAATGAGTTATCAAGAGTTTCAGTGCTCATGTAGCCAAATTACGTTGCGTTGGCTCTGAAAACGACAAGGGTGTATCTTTAGTGAGTCCCTCTCCAGACGAAGCTTACAAGTTTCCTGTCCGGCGGAAGCAGTGCCGACTAGAGACACCGATTTGATTGGTGAGACTCTGGTCTTATGTCACCAATCTGATGATTTGATTGATTGCAGAAATCTGTCCTTGGATGTTTCTTTTGAATACATCTTTAATCTCTTCAGGTAAATTCCCCGCCGCTTGCGGCGATAGAACCGGGAAATATAGTAGATGAACATTGAGTTTGGACACCTTTGAAGTCAGGAGAGACTAGGATTATGAGCTTTATTCAAAAAATATCCTAATTGACTCCTTGCTTGTTATCTGTATCTAAACATCAGCATCGAATCATAAATCACAGTTATTGTGGGACGAAAGGAATATCGATTGGCTCGGGAGAGGTGGAGTCAACGGTCAGACAAATTAGTCGACGAGTGAAAATATTGTGAGCACAATGGCAAGAAGACCATGTGTCATAAGTATTGAGACATCGTTGTGCTTATCTGAATGGACTGTTTTCTTCGTAGAGATTTACAAAACTGGGGTGCACTCATCTGGGCGGCTTTCCACCGACTCGCTGCAGATTTTCGCAAATAACTTTGCACACTTTTCTCGATTGCTCAATACCGAGTCACTTCCGACGCTCCGTGACTTAGAGCCGCTGCACTCATTTGCCCACAACTCGTGCATAAATCCAAGCAGCGACAGGCATCAATTTTCCCTGGCCAGACATTAAGGATTACTTCGCAAACCCGCCGCCCCAGTATAGGTCTGGTCAGTTGCCCTGGCAACGTCTTTAACGCTCGGTTTTCGTGAATTCGAAAGCCACACGCTCACTTATCTATCCTTCGTTAGCCAGCTCTTGTGCAGCATATTCAGCAAATGGGCTTTTTGCGATCACAGTCAGTAATTCGTCGGCATTCTCCACGAAATCTGCTATCCGGGGAGGGGTTGCCCTACGCAAATTGGTCTTAACCGGCGTTGAAGGAATCTGCAAATACTGGCAGACGCGATCTACCGTCGCTTGATGACTAGCGGCTTTTAATAAATCATCCTCATAAAAAAGCTCCAGAAAAGAAATGCCAGACAACCATTTCGCTTCCTGATCTGCCAGGGTCTGACTAGCTTCCATCCAGTCGAATAACTCATCAACATTAATCCGATACTTTACCCGCTGAGCACTATCTCGAAAGTGAAACTTCCCCCTCTGCAGTGCCACCATATTGGAAAGACCATAACGCAGTAAATTGCGCCGCACAAGATAAATAAATTGATAGCCAGACTCCACAAGCGATTGCAAAAATGCCTTAGGATTCGCAATGCCCTGAACTTGATCTACTTGGTAGGTCAATAACTTAAAACCATAAATATCAGTGGAGACCTTGCCCGCTTGAGCTTCAACATGCAACCGAGGGAAATATACGCGATAGTGCAAAATCTCATCGTCACACCAGACTGAGTCCACGGAATCGAGTAAATCCACTAACAACGTACTGCCAGAACGTCCACGAGAAAAAATCACAAATCGCTTAGTTGGGCCGGTTGGCCGCAAAGCCAGATGCTTGAGATAGTCTCTGAAATTGTTGGCAGTGGCGCGAGGCCTGCGGTCAACGGACTCTAACATACCTAAATTTTTTCATTAAGACATTAATGGTAACTATATAGCCTAGTAAGTGACCTTGCTCATTTTGACACCTTAATTTTTAGCGTCGCTTAAATAATAGATGAACGAGAAGCAACCGACACATCCTCGAATTTCAGATAGTGAATTAGTAACCTAAGACCATACTTGAGCATCTCCACCGACTCCGAATAACACAACGTTTTCTGGTGCAATCTCGCTAAATAGTGCCTGAGCCGAGTATTTTTCCTCTCCAGCCTTGTCATATAAGTCTTGCTGAATATCTGACTCCTTCGAGAATAAAGTGGGGGTAGACTTTGCAAGCATCTGTCATAAAAAAATACCAACCCCTGTCCTTGGTTTCGTTCCGCAGCCGCTCAAATGTCTCTACACTGCGGTCTTCCAATGCTAAGCCCAATGATTCCGGCTCGGAAGTGATCTACTGCTGTCCAAAGCCAGATTTTATTTTTTTGACCGACAAAAGTCTCCAGCTCATCCAATCCGTCCACCGCCAGGATTACCTCTCCTTCATCAGCGTCGGGTAGTCATGCCCCTATCAAGCGATGCCATCTGATAATGCTTGTGTGGTTAATAATTCATAATTCTTTCCACGCCACGGTAGCCCATGCCATTGACAATCATGCGGAGGCAAAGACAGCGGACGTCATCGTTCTAGCCACAATGGATTTGCCGATTTTCGACGAATTGGCGACCACTGTCGGCGCAGATATAATTCTATTTTCCGCGACGGATTCCATTTGTCATCTGAACTTGGCAAACTGGATTCATTGCTCCATGACCCCGAATCGTTAACTGCGAACCCCAGAAATTCTCTAGGTTCACCTTCGCTTTCACTTTGCCCGTCACTAATCGAGGGTCTTGCTCATTTCCGGAATATTGACCAGTATTGATACGCTGTGACCGTGTAAACACTAATGACATTAATCTAGACAAGAAGAATTCCCGCCCTAGTCTTCGTGCAGTGCAGTGCAGACCACATCCCTTCAGTAAGTAGGTAGTCGCAACAGCCAGTTAGGATACTGATCCGCTTCCACCCTGAGTTGTTGATTCAAGTGATCCTGAAAGTCGTAGTCATAGCGTAAGTTCTCGCGCTCATATACCCACGTCTTTCAACCGCACTGCACCAGGAGCCTCGCTAAAGGAAATTTCACCAGATAAAACGGTTTGGATGCTCTTCAAATCATCCCATTTAGAGCTGGGGGATACAGCCCAGATAAGTGATATCACTGACACAAAAATGTCACTCTGTCATCGAGCTATTTCAGAGGAAGGACCTCAAGCCAGGAGATGATTGTGGAGTATGCATCCGTCACCTTCATCTGCCCATGCCAACCCAAGAGACTCTTTACTTGCCTTTACTTTTTGGCACTCTCGGCGCTCTCAAGCGTAATGAGTACAACCCTACAATACTGTGCACGCAAAGAATGATGGACCACAAAAGGAGCAACTTACAACCTCAAAAAAACTTTTCGAATTTTGAAGCAATATTACAGCCCTGAAGAAAAATTACGGCTTTTGAAGAAGTCGCAATAGTAATGCTGCTCCATTTTTATTTTCCTGGTTATAATTGCGTACAGGAATACGCTGGCGCTTAATAGCGTACGTAATGACAACCAAAACATACACGTCACTCCAGGAATATACGAGGATTTAGTTAGATGATTACTATTGGTGGTCCTTCAGTCAAAAATTGGGTAGACGATTCCAATGGGGTCGTAGTTAGTGTTGATGCTACGCCGGCGGGGCAGGGGCTTCCCGAAGGTCAGGAAAGAAAAACGTTCACCTATGACGGCATAACAGGTGCACCTGGCGCAGAGGATGATTTTGGCGCGAACGATGAACAGCTACTACCGCTTTTTGATGCTCTAACTAGAGATAACGTAACCCGGACTATCGCGGATCGTCCTCCTGGGGGTTTTGGTTTAGGGGTTGCGCAGATTCCTCCTTTTGCTCAACCGCAAGATCCCAAGGATTTCGCTCCCTTTTTAGATGGAGATAATGAAGATGAACTTGAGTTCTTTAGAGATCTAAATAATGGGGATGGTGAGGGTGATATCCTCGGAGTAAACCTTAATGATTTTTACACACTCGTGTCTGCTGATTTCTCCTATTTTTACGGGGATGAGAATACAGGAGAGCAAGAGCAAGTATATGTCTCATTAATTGTTGTTGATGAAGGTGGTTCTGAAATAAGCCGGGAAAAATTTCTGATAACCTCCAATAATCAGGAAACGTTTAGGGCAAACGAACCTGGATTTTGGGAATTTGTGGCAACGGAAGATATTGATGACGTCATATTTAACAGAATAGAATTCGAAGGCGCTCCTAAGACGACAATTGATGGACAGTCTGACTCCAGTGATCTATTGATAGAGAGTTTGACACTTAATCCCGTTGTGGGCGGGGATAACACGGCTGGTCTGGGTGATCGTGTGTGGTCAGATGAGAACCACAACGGCCTTCAAGACGATCCCACTTTAGAACCCGGGGTTGAGGGAGTCACAGTAACTTTGATCGGTGCTGGTCTTGATAACACTTTTGGCACAAGTGACGATATCTCTCTTGCAACTACCACTACAGATTCTGATGGAAAATATTTCTTTTCCAATCTTCAAGCTGGTCAGTATAAAGTCCTATTCTCTGATATCCCTGAGGGGAGTGGAATCTTCTCTAATAACACTCTAAATCCGGTCCAAGGATTTTCGGGATTCACGGATCCTAACAGCGGGGACGATACCCTTGATTCCGATGCCGATCCCACTACTGGCTTGACTGATGTAATTGACTTGGAGGAGGGCGAGGTAGATGATACGATTGATGCTGGTCTTACCCCTTTACCCGGTTTAGGAGATTTCGTCTTTGAAGACGTAAACGGTGACGGAATTCAAGATGCTGGTGATAGTTTCGTAGAAGGGGTGGTGGTCACCCTTACAGGTGCTGGGGAAGACGGCCAGTTCGGTACAGCCGACGATATCTCAGCAACGACAACGACCGATGATCGAGGAGAATATTTCTTCGCGAACTTAACTCCAGGCGACTATAAGGTCACCTTTGACCTGCCTAACGGATTTGTTTTTACAAGCGCAAATCAAGGGGATGACGATGCCCTCGACTCAGATGCAGATCCGACTACCGGGATGACTGAAGTTGTCACGATAACGGAAAAATCTGGATTTAATGACACTCTCGATGCAGGACTTGTTGAGGAAAATAAAGGCATCGATATTGAGAAGTTTGTCAACGGTATTGATGTCACAGACTTAGAGAAATTGCCTGGAATCGAGGCAGGTGCTGATGTTGTCTTCACCTACAAGGTCAAAAATACCGGCAATGTAGCTTTCGATGAAGATGAGGTATCCGTTGTCGATGATAATGGAACGCCTGGCGATTCAAGTGATGATTTTGTTCCAACGCTCGATCCTTCCAGCGATGTTGGGAGCGATGGAAT
>JBCDHF010000085.1:0-13135 GCA_038750375.1 Cyanobacteria bacterium P01_H01_bin.15 | reverse complement strand
TATAGCAGTCGCCAAGAGAGTCAGGACGTAGAATAGAGGGAGTCGAGAGGGAGAAGCAGATGGCAAAAGCTTATGATTATGACTTCCGCCGAAAAGTGCTGGAAGCAATTGAGTGCAACGGAATGACGCCGAGTGAGGCGAGTCAGTGGTTCAGTATTAGCCGGAACACAATCAACGAATGGTTCCATTTGAGAGCCGAAACAGGAGGACTCAAACCCAGACCCAAGAATTACAAAGGCAACGGGGAAAAAATTAAGGACTGGGAAAAATTCAAAGGTTTTGTCGAAGCCAATCCAGACAGAACGCAAAAAGAGTTGGCAGAGTTATGGGAGACGAAAATCAGCGACCGAACAATTGGGCGGGCCTTGAAAAGAATCAACTTCACGCGAAAAAAAAGACTTACGGGTACCGGGAGCGGGATGAAGAGAAAAGAGCAGAATTTAGTCAGAAGATAGAGACTGTCAAAGAGGAGCAGATTGTCTACGCAGATGAAGCAGGGATGGATAATCGGGAGGACTATGGCTATGGCTACAGTCCGAAAGGAGAGAGACTGTATGACCTAAAATCAGGAACTAGAAGTGGAAGAGTCAACGTGATTGCGGGGTATTGCAATGGGAAGTTGATAGCGCCATTCACAGTAGAAGGCGCGTGCAATCGCAATGTCTTTGAAATCTGGCTGGAAAACTGTTTGATACCACGCTTAAAGCCAGCGCAGAAGTTAGTGATAGATAATGCCAGCTTTCACAAGGGAGGAAGAATAGAGGCATTGGTGAAGAGGGCGGGTTGTGAGGTCTGGTATTTGCCACCGTATTCGCCAGACATGAATAAGATAGAGCGCTGTTGGTCTTGGCTGAAAAGTCGTATCAGAAAGTGTTTGAAGGAATTTGACACGTTAAGAGATGCGATGGAATTCGTGCTAGATCATGCTACGTCCTGACAAGAATGGCGGTTGCTATATCTGGTTGAGTCCTATCGAGACGCTGACGGCAAGACCCAACACCGAACGATCCGACGGCTCGGGCTAGCATCAGCCCAACTTGCCCATAGATGCGCCGCGCGCTGTGATCCTGTTCGCTGGAGGCGGTGGGGCTGAATGTGGGATGGTTATGGCGGGGATTCGTCTGGTCTGTTCGGTTGAGTGCGATCCTCCTGCGGACAGGCTTCGCCAACGTAACAACCCCAAGCTGTCCAATGCCCTAGCCGATGCCAATGAGCTGGACCTTCGGCGGTATAGGCACAAAGTTATTCGGTCCACGCTTGAGGAGTTGGCTGCGATCGCAAACTTTCAAGCTGTTTAGATTACTCATCTTATCTGCCCATATCCCGACGAATCTCGGGTAGTTTTAATCACTATTGTATTCATCAATCATCGACATCAGCTTGGCATCATCTGAGAATATTTCGGGGAGTGCTTTCTCGAATCTGTTTGTGATGGGGTAATTGTTGTTTTCATTCGAGTGAAGGGAGTAAGCCTAATCTCGTGATCTCCCTTGCCTGAGCGATAAAATTCAAACCCTAATTTCTTCAATTTACGAATGACTTCACGACAGGAAAAGTCTGACAATCTCCCCATGATTTACGAAATAAGCAACGGAATTTGAAACGAACTAGCCGGAATTAAGGCAATATTGGACTTTATCTCCCTGACTCTCATCTTGCTCCAGCAATATTGGAATCAAAGCTTGAGCAATTTTGATGACATCATTAATCGTCTCGGCTTCTGCTACTAATCCCTGAACATCAGGACTCGTGTCGATAAAATAAAATTACCTGTCTTCTTGACAGCACTCAATATTTAGCGTGACCTGATTTTGCATACTCAGCGAAGTAGACACCAAAAAACAGCTTAATCATAGCTCAATTATTTTATAGGAATTGCCCAATAGAATCGACTTCTGGCGTCTTCCAAGAGAGTAAGTCTGTTGTGCCACGAGAGATTTTTTTGCGGAAATAAAAAACGGTTTGTTCAAGAATCTGGTTTTTGTGATGCGGGGGTTTGCGATCGCGTAAATCGTGCTTGAGCCTCTTTGAATGATTTCTGCATCATGATTTGAATTTTTTCGGGGTCAGGGGTTTTACCGCCCATCAAATCTCCAAAGTAAACACAAGCGCCTTCACCGAGGGACCAAGTGTAGCCTGCCGCCCAAGACGCTGCGACCGCAGAGCCGAGCACCGGGACAAATTTAATAAGTTCCCGTCCCACCGCTTGCGCCACAAAGCCCCCTGCGATCGCAGTAATCACGCCGCCGATTTGCGAACGCGACAGGGTTTGCCCATACAAACGACCCAACAACCCAATCATCGACACTTGCAGCGCCGTTAAGACCGGCATCGTGGCAAAGGGCAGCGGAACGGCCGCCACCGTCGCCGCCATCACCGAAAAAGACATAATGTAGCGTCGAGCCACTTCTCGATAAAGCCCACCTACTTCTTCATTAATTGGCGTTTCAGCTTCAATGAGCTGTTTAATCGCTTTCGCTTCCGCTTCCGGTAAGAGCGCCGCGAGCGCTTCTGTTAAAGTTTCCAAGCCATAAAAAACTGGTGTAAACTCATCTTCTTCTAGGGTGAAATCAATTAATACTGCCTGCTCATAGAGGCCAGCTAAACTGCTTTTAATTTCCGTGAATGCTTCCGTGACGCGCTCTAACTCGGGCGGATAGGGTGGATGATCCCCTTGCTCCGGCGGATACACCTCATGCAAACTTGTCACCACCAACAAACAGGGTAATGTCGGAAATTTTTCCCGTAACGCCGTAACCACCGTTTTCAAGGCTGCGATCGCAAAATCGGTAATCTTCACGGTCAGGACTAAAATGCGACCTTGGTAGTCTGTTTCACCCAAGTCAGCGGTTAGCTCCGCCACAATCGCCTCTGTATTGCGTTGAGCATCTCCCAGACCGACCGTATCGGTAAAAATTAGCAGCGGCAGCTCGTCGGCCGGATAGGCATATTGCTTAGTGTGCTGCGTGTGAGGTCGAAACCCTTGCCCGACGATCTCGGCAGAGACCCCCGTTAATCCGCGCACGATTGAGCTTTTGCCGGCCTGAGCCTTGCCAATCAAAATGGCTTGGGTGGTGGGCAGCTCAGCGCGAACTTTGTCTAAAATTTCAGCGAGCTGAGCCTCATCCAACTGAAACCAATTAGCGGTTTTGCGGGAAACTTGGCTGACTCGATTGGTGAGCGAACTTAATTTAGTTGCGAGGGTCCGCCACCAGCTTTTAGCGTTGCCCATTTGTTCCCCTGCTCGACTCCCCCATTCGTTGAGCTCATGCGTTGTTCAAAATAGCCACAAAGGCGCGTCCAGATTCCGGTACACTATGGGTTGGCTTGTTGAATTTTACTATATACATCCATGGATATCGGACAGAAGGTTAAAGTTTTTCGGTTACGTGATCGCGTTGGTGACGACGTCGTTGACAAGTTAGGCAAGGTGGGAACAGTCACGGGTTATAAGATGACTGACGGCAGTGGTGTCGGTGTGACAGTAAAGTTTGAAGACGATTCTGCTACTTGGTTTTTCGAAGACGAGATCCAAGCAGTCTAGTCTCTATCTGGCTTGATCTCTCCCTTCCTGAAATACACAATATAGCTAGGGTTCGGTGCCCTAACCGGAAAGACATCAGTAGATAGAATCTATGGCGCAGATTATTACGTTTCTCGGACCCCATACGGGGAATCGGCGTTCAGTAGCGGTGGCAGCCGCCCAATCCTTGGCTCAGTCCGGTCATCGGGTCTTGCTAACCCTACCCGACATAGGACCGGTCCCCACTCAGCTCCTCCCTTCCGGGTTAACCACCGAGCCCACCGAAATTGCGCCCAACCTCCAGGCATTAAAACTCTCCGCTACGTCCCTGCTGACCCAAAGTTGGGAAGAGGTTAAAGCCCTGGAAGCTCAATATTTGCGATCGCCGTTTTTGAAAAATGTTTTTGGTCAAGAGCTCGGGATTTTGCCGGGTATGTCGGACGCGCTCGCACTAAATGCGCTACGAATTTTTGATCAGAGCGGCGATTATGACGTAATTGTGTTTGAAGGGGGCGATAGTTTTCATGCTTTACGCATGTGGGCTATTCCCGAAACTTTTAGCTGGTATATTCGCCGGTTTCAGAAGTTATTTTTAGATTCAGACGTCGGCAAAACCCTCGGTCCTTTTATTCAGCCCATTAGCGCTGCCGTGCTGAATGTGAGCTGGTCAGCAGATAGCTTGTTTCAATCCGCCCCGGCTAGCGAAGGGAATGAACTCCTCGGTGCCGGTCGGAAAGCGTTAGCCGATCCGCAGCGGGTGGTTGCATACTTAGTCTCCAATGCCGATGCCGACGCGATCGCCGAAACGAATTATTTGTGGGGCAGTGCTCAGCAGGTCGGGCTGCATGTAGGGGGCGCGTTGGTCCTTGGTTCGCCCGATGCCGACGCGTTTGCTCCCTTGACGGTGACGTCCTTGCCGGAGTCTGGAAGCGTGGCGGAGATTACAGCGGCACTGCCGAACCTGCGAGACTTGGGTATGATTCCGTCTCCTCTGGACATTAATGTTGCTGAGCGACGGGTCAAGATCTTTTTACCCGGATTTACCAAACAACAAGTCAAACTGACTCAGTCGGGACCCGAACTCACCATCGAGGCTGGCGGACAGCGACGGAACTTGAGCCTGCCGAAGGGCTTGAGTGGACAGTCCATCACTGGGGCTAAATTTGAAGCGCCCTATCTGCTGATTACGTTCTAAGCTATCGAGTCTCCGTGCGGGCCGTTTGCTGGCACAGCAGGCGCACCGCTTGCTACAACAAAATCATTTGTGATCGCCATTCACCTTAACGCTGATGACCACACCTGAAAATTCCTCCTCTGATCAAGGCTCTAAAGCCCGCCAATTGCTGGGCATGAAAGGAGCCGCTGCTGGTGAGACCTCCATCTGGAAAATTCGCCTGCAGTTGATGAAGCCGATTACCTGGATTCCGTTGATCTGGGGTGTCATTTGTGGTGCGGCTTCCTCTGGCGGCTACGAGTGGAAGTTGGAGCATATCTTGATTTCGCTGGCTTGTATGTTGCTAGCAGGACCGCTGATGGCGGGCTACACCCAGACCATGAACGACTTTTTCGATCGCGACATTGATGCGATCAACGAACCCTACCGTCCGATTCCGTCTGGGGCGATTTCGGTGCCGCAGGTCACCGCGCAAATTCTTCTATTGTTGGCAGCGGGCTTGGGCGTGTCCTATTTGCTAGATCTCTGGGCGCAGCACACGTTTCCGATCATTACTGCTATCGCAATTTTTGGCGCATTCATTGCCTACATTTACTCTGCGCCTCCGCTGAAGCTAAAGCAAAACGGCTGGCTGGGCAATTACGCGCTGGGCTCCAGCTACATCGCTATTCCTTGGTGGACGGGTCATGCCCTGTTTGGCGAACTGAATTGGACCATTATTATCCTGACGCTGTTCTACAGTTTTGCGGGTTTAGGCATTGCCATTGTCAACGATTTCAAAAGTGTGGAAGGCGATCGCCAACTCGGTCTCAATTCATTGCCGGTCATGTTTGGCGTCACTACTGCAGCCTGGATTTGTGTGGTCAGCATTGATGTGTTTCAGTTTGGTGTGGCGGGCTACTTGGTCGGCATTCGCGAGAATCTGTACGCCGCAATTTTGGCGCTGTTGGTAATTCCCCAAATCACGTTTCAAGACATGTATTTTCTGCGTGATCCCCTCGCCAACGACGTGAAATATCAAGCCAGCGCCCAGCCTTTTTTGGTTCTCGGCATGTTAGTGACGGGTTTAGCGTTGGGTCACGCGGGTATTTAGGGGTCGTCGAATTGCAAAAGTCCGTCCTGCTCAGTATTGAAAAATTCAATTTGACAGCGGTCCAGATCTTCGCAGCGATAAATCGCAAGGCAATCCGCTTGGGGATTAAACAGCCGAAGAAAATAGTTCTGTGGTCGGAGGAAGGTGCCGATATTGTTCACAAAGCGATAGCGAGCAACATAGTCTAGACTCCGCCAGCGTTGACGATTAACGATTAAGTCGACTTGCCGTGTCTGAGCATCTGCAAACCACCGTAAAACGAGCGGTCTATTTTCAGGGAGTTTAGTTTCCAGGGTCTCGGGATCGAGATCTTCCGGTTGTCGGTCCCAAATAGGTATCTGAAAGGGATCCTGCTGAGCGATTACAAACCACAAGCTCGGCTCCGTCATGCGCTCCTGCTGCAAGCTCAAATTGGACACGATTCCCTCACGGTCCATGTCGTTAAACCCTAACGGTTGTGGCCGACAGACTGCTGCCAATCCAGGAGGGGATTCCTCCGTTTCCGTTGACCCTGGCGTAGCCTCCTCCGCGGTAGTGGAAACCTCTTGTCCAAAAAAAGCTGGCTTGGGACCGGTTTGTTCCTCAGCCCTTACCCAGCAGGCAGTTCCAAAGAACAGCATCAACCACATTCCCAAAACTTGTGTTCGCAGACCCATCACTCTTCCCAAAGACGACGGCGGCGGGGTCCTTGGAGGCGCTCATGGGTAGCCCGGAGTAGCTCAGGAATGTTCAATTCATGGGGACAGCGAGGTAGACAGTCTCCGCAATCGTTACAGCGATCGGCTCGACGACCGGGAAACCAATGACCGGCATTTTCAAACATGGCGTACCGATATTTCCCAAAGCTCGTTAAATCATAGGCTTGATCCAGATTCCGCAGACGCAAGACTTCCGGAATGTTGATGTCTTCTGGGCAGGGCAAGCAGGCATAGCACTGATGACAGTGGCTCGTGCCCAAACTGTCTATCGCTGATGCTTGTAACCGTTTTTGAATTCTTTGCTCAGTTGCGGTGAATGGTTCAACGCGATCGCAAAGGTTGAAAGCAGCCGTTAATTCATCGGGGCGACTGGCACCCAAACTCAAGGTGGTGATGCGCGGCTCGGCTAGCAAAAAGCGGTAATTGAATGCTTGAGGACTCAGCGGGTCGGTTAACGCTTGTAGTTTGGCTGACGGCGCAAATAACTGACCGCCTTTATCCGTAGGCGAAATAATAAATATCCCCATATCTGCGGCCGCAGCCTGGGCGAGCGCTGCTGCATGACGCTGAAAAAAATAGTAGTAGTGCAAATTCACAAACTCAAACCGACCTGACGCGATCACGGTTTGAATCAGCTCCAACGAGCCATGACTAGAAAAGCCGAGATGCCTTATTTTTCCTTGCGCCACGAACTTTTGCAGCACATCCATGCATCCACCCGACCGCAAGGACCACGCCAAATGCTCCGAAGTATTCAGGCCGTGGATCGCCACACAATCGAGGTAATCACATTGCAGTCGTGCCAGGGACTCTTCTAGCCAGAACTGGTAAACGCTGGCATCGGCTACCGGCAAAAACTTACTGGTTAAAACAACCTGCTCTCGCGAAATATTGAGTGATCGCAGCGCCTTCCCCAAATATTCCTCACTATCCCCGTAGCCCCGAGCCGTTTCTAAGTGGTTTATGCCGTTTGCGATCGCGGTATCCACTGTCGTCGTAAACTGCGCCAGTGACGTCAACCCCCGCATCGTCCCTAAAGAAAAAACGGAAAGTTCTAAACCCGTTCGACCAAAGCGACGATATTGCAACGTCCCAGCTCGCTCAGTCCCCGTTAGGAGTTGTCCGGGTTGCCGGATTCAGATTCGCTTCGTTGCGTAAAGTCTTGCGGTCGCAAGTTATCGACAAAATCTTTGAAGGCCTGGCGTTCTTCCTCGTCTGCATCGCGATCTACCGGAATCGACGCATCCGCTACCACCTCTTCTAATACCCAGATAGGACTATTTAATCTCAGTGCGATCGCGATCGCATCACTGGGTCGACAATCAATTTCTTTTTGAGTTTCTCCTTGCTGTATACATAACACCGCAAAAAAGGTGTTGTCTTGGAGACTATGAATCACAATGCGTTCCAGCTGCATCTCCCACGCTTCCAAGAAGTTTACAATCAGATCGTGAGTGAGAGGACGGGGGGGTTTTTGATGCTCCAGCGCCCCGATAATAGCCTTGGCTTGATCCTGACCGATATAAATGGGCAGCGCTCGGCGATCGGTTCCATCCTTCAACAGCACAATCGGACTGCGGGTGACAGCATCCAGCGCAATGCCAGCAACTTTCATCTCAATCATTTAGCCAGACCTCGAAAAAACAACCCGTCTGGAAAATCGCGGGTGGAAGACAAGCCAACCAGTTACGGGCATCGACTTCAATAGCCTTGACAAACCTGCCCTCAAACTACTGACGCGCTTGCGTTTAAATTGCTTGCCCTTACTTAGGAACTTACCCTCTTCAGTATGCCCCAGGGTTCTACCAATGACCTCAGCTTAATATAAAGCTGTCACCTGACTGCTCCTCAGTATGCTTGAATACCATTTAGCCAAGGTGATGGCTTCGTTACACTCGAAGCTGCGGCGATCGTTTTCGTTCCCAAAATTATTCTGCGCTGCCTACTCACTCGTTTTACCTACTCCCAACGTCTATGTTTACCGGTCTGGTCCAAGCCCAAGGTCTATTGCGAGCCCAAGGCAGCGATCGCTTTGAAATTCTCGTTCAAGGAGACAAAACCTCTATTTGTCAGGATTTGGGGTTGGGAGATAGTGTAGCGGTTGATGGGATTTGTTTAACGGTCGAAACGATTACCAGCGAAGGCTTCATTGCGACCGCCTCCCCGGAGACCCTCGCTCGGACCACCCTCGGACAGAGCGTTCGGCAACAGCGTCCGGTGAATTTAGAAACGTCTCTACGAGCGGGGGGCAAAATTGGCGGGCATTTTGTGACGGGTCACGTAGATGGAGTGGGTTGCCTCATTAGTGCCACCGAAACCGAACGCTCTTGGGAAATCACATTTGGGCGCATCGCCAATCCCGATCATCTGTGGGAGGAGCGCATTGGTCGTTATCTCCTCCAAAAAGGCAGTGTTGCTGTTAATGGCATTAGTCTTACCGTTGCCAATTGCGCAGACGACGCTAGCTGGTTTCAAGTCGCCGTTATTCCCGTGACCTACGCCGAAACTAATTTGCAGCACCTCGAACCCGGACAATGGGTCAACTTAGAGAGCGATATTCTAGGCAAATATGTCTATCGTCTGCTGAGTTCCAAAGCGCGATCGCAAACCCCCGACATCAGTCTTGATTTTCTAGCCGAACATGGTTATGCTTCTAGCTAAAAGGTAGATGGCGTTGAGCGTGATCGACGAATATGCAGGGATACTCTCTCTAACAGAGCTTCCTCAGAAATAGGTTTACGAATAAGATCATTGCAGCTAAAGTCAAGGCAATGTTGCAGCTCTACCGTTATCTCGCTAGCCGTAATTGCCAAAATAATTGGCAATTCAGCGTTGTCCTTATTCAACGACCTGATTTGAGCAGTCGCTTCACACCCATCAATATCCGGTAATTGGATATCCATTAAGATTAAATGCGGATGCCAAGACTGCCAGGCTAATATGGCAGCCTGGCTACTGGACTACTGATTTCACAAAGTAACCAGCATTCGATAACTATTCTCGAAATACATTCCCGAGACCGAGGTCATCATCAACTACCAAAATACGATATCGGACTGATAATGTCGTATCAGCGGGCGTAAGATTTACAGAGTTAAGGTCTTGCTTCTGATGTTCCCCTAATTCAACAGGAATAGATATATGAAAACGACTCCCCTCTCCCACAATACTTTTTAATTTGATATCTCTCCCCAAGAAACGAGCTAGTTCGCGACTAATTTTTAGTCCTAATCCACGTCTCTGATTTAGCATTTGACCCGACTGCCCTTAGGCAAACGGCCCAAAAATTTATTCGATTTCTGTGCCTTTGATTCGTGGTCCGGTATCAACTATTAAACGACAGAAGATAATGTTGGTCCAACTTGAAATCAGCGGTTTTAGAAAGCTGAGCAAACAGAGACACCCCTCCCACTCGAGTGAATTTAACGGCATTACCCAAGATATAAGAGCTGTTGGGAAATAAGGGATAATCGAAGGGCAAAGAGCAACAGGGAAAGCGGAGATGTTGAACTTCAGCCGAGTGAGGGAAGAAGAACGGCTTCTACGGGCCCTGACCGGTCTAAATCGCCAGGCATTCGATACTCTTCTGTCCAGCTTTGCCTGGGCATAGGAACAGAGCTTGCATCAGTTGAAACCTAAGCGTCAAAGGGTCCCAGGGGCGGGACGTAAAGCTCGATTAGATGCCACAGAAGATAAGCTCTTTTATATTCTCTTCTACTGCAAGTGCTACCCGACCTTTGATTTGACCAGTGTTCTGTTCGACTTTGACCGTTCCTGTGCCCATGGATGGGATCATCGACTCCTGCCCATTTTGGAACAAGCTTTAGGAGAGAAGAAGGCATTACCAGTGCGTAAATTGCGTAGCGTTCAGGAATTCGTCGAACGCTTTCCGGAAGTGAGGACGGTGATTTTCGATGGGACGGAGCGTCCGATTCAGCGCCCGAAAGATGCCCAGAAGCAGGAAGAAAATTACTCAGGAAAAAGAAACGCCACACACGCAAGTTTATTACGGGGAGTACCAGAGAGAAGAAGGTCATCATTCTGACAAAAGCCAGGGAAGGGAAAGTCCATGACAAAAGACAATTAGACGAAGAAGAGTTAGTGGGTCAGATTCCTGATGAAGTACGCATTGAAGGGGATTTGGGATTTCAGGGCTTGCAGAATGAGTTTGTGAATGTGAAGGTCCCCCACAAAAAGCCCAGGGGAGAACCGTTGAGCCAGAAACAGAAAGTAGAAAATCGAGAGTTCAGCGGTCAAAGAGTAAAATGCGAGCATGCCCATGGAGGAATAAAGCGGTACGGAGCAGTGAGAGATGTATATCGGAATCGTGTAGTCGATTTTGATGACCGTCTAATGTTGAATGCCACCGGTCTCTGGAACTTTTATTTAGACGCAGCATAAATCACTGACCTAGAGAAACCCTGACCTCTCGAATTCTTGAATGACCACTATTTCCCAACAAGTCTATTCAAGAGGATTTGTCGCAGCTTTCCTTCATCAGTCATGATCAGCTGAGACAAGCTGGGTGCCGGTTCAACGTTGAGCTGGAGCCCTTTGGCTTTGAACTCCAAATCCCACATACGACAAACTCCCGAAACTACGGAAGAATAATGAGAAAGATGATTTTTTGAATAACGCCAATCCCTCTTCCACTTGGGCTAAATCTAAGATTCCATCGGTGAAAGAAAGGAGATGTTCTGTCGTTTGCTCTATGGTGTCTAAACAAGACTGTTGCTTGGAGATGGCTGCCTTGCAGCGATCGCAGATATCTTCAAACAGGTATTCACTGCACCTAATGCCGTGATTGCTCGCCACAAAGGTGAGGAATTTGCGATTTTACTTCTCTAAACAATACTCACCAAGACGATCGAACGAGCATAGCAAGCCTTGGGCAATAGGTAGACGCTTATCCTTAGTTAGGACGCGAGGTGATGCTTTCTAACTCACAGTCTTTTGCTCTTGTTCTAAATCACCATATAGATCATGCAAACTTGCTTGCAGCTGCTTATTTAAAAGAGTCTCGAGTGCTGATTCAAATGACTTGATTTGTTGAGCTTCCTGTTCATTCCCAAGAGATCCCAGTAAGCTCGATAGATTATGGGCTGTTTTAATGAGAGGGGCGATCTGCGGGTCCTGGGTCAAACGTTGAGACAAAACTTCCATTCCCTCAAGCAATACGCGAAGGTCCCTTAGCAGGCTGCCGATGTAATTTCCACGAAGTTGAGACAGTAATGCCACAAGTTTCTGCTGCTCGGGAGTCGAACGGGATACCGTCGTTGTCTGCGGTTGTAGTGGACTTCCCTGATTCCCCGATATTGACCTTATTGGAGTCGAATCTGAAGGCGGTGGAGAAACATTGGGTTTTCCTAATCGATAACCCATGCCGTATAAGGTTTCGAGGAAGTTTTTTTCCCCGACAGCTTTGAGCTTATTTCTTAATTTTTTGATATGCGAGCGAACTGTATTTTCACTAGGAAGACTGTCAACTTCCCATAAATTATCAATTAAATCTCCACAATCAATGGTGCGGCTATGATTGCGGAGAAAAAATTCTAGGATCCGAAATTCAATCGCCGTCAATGACAAGGGTTTCTCTTGATACGTGACCTCTCCTTTCTCAACTAGTAGTTGCAGTTCTCCCCAGCGTAGACTCGACACATCCGTAATTTGGTTCCGCCGCAAAAGCGCCCGAACCCGAGCCATAAATTCTGCCACTTTTATCGGCTTTAAGAGATAGTCATCCGCCCCCGCATCCAATCCCGAAACCTGATCCGATGTTCGGTCTCGCGCTGTTAGGAGCAGAATTGGGAGGGAATATCCTTTCCGACGGAGTTCACGACAAAGAGCAATCCCATCTAAGCCAGGCAATAAAATGTCCAGAATGGCAAGATTATAGGGCTGTTCTTTTAAGGCAAGAAAGCAACCACTAGACTCAGTACGAATAGTGACGTCATATCCTTCCTCAGACAAAACGAGCTTAATTATTCCACTGAAACGAGGGTCATCCTCAACCAATAGAATTTTCATTTTTTTGGGATTCTTTAATTGCCTTTTTAAATTTCAGTGTAAAAATTGACCAGAGTTCGCTTTGGTTGGCATGGGGGATTTTTCGTAAGTCTCAAAAGAAATACAGGCATCATTATCCCTCACAATTGCCTCACCGAATTATTTATCAATCAAGATCACGGTTCCCAACTTCATGCTTAAGGCTTACTGAAAAAAGAGAAGAGCGAAGGAGAGGAAAATGATGACAAAAGATTGAGAGAGGAAAAAGTGCAGGAAAAAAGAGAGAAAATGGGCAAAACCCTTGCACTTGAGCCAAACAATGTATGGAAGGGAGACACCAGGACAACTGTCATTTGAGAACTTCTATCTACCATTGCTCCGTCCCATCGAAAATCACCGTTCTCACTTCCGGAAAGCGTTCGACGAATTCCTGAACGCTACACAATTTACGCACTGGTAATGTCTTCTTCTCTCCTAAAGCTTGTTCCAAAATGGGCAGGAGTCGATGAACCCATCCATGGGCACAGGAACGGTCAAAGTCGAACAGAACACTGGTCAAATCAAAGGTCGGGTAGCACTTGCAGTAGAAGAGAATATAAAAGAGCTTATCTTCTGTGGCATCTAATCGAGCTTTACGTCCC
>JBCDHF010000084.1:0-13177 GCA_038750375.1 Cyanobacteria bacterium P01_H01_bin.15 | reverse complement strand
GAAATTTAAATGCGATCGCAAAGTATTACAACTTTTTTCTGACTTTAGAATACATTTTGCTGGTTGAGCTGAAAAGATTACATAAAATTCAGGAGAATTTGAAAGGCGGTAATGACTAGCAAACAAGCTTCTTTGTTTGTTCTCCGGTTTTCTCCAGAACAGAGGAGTTCAAAACTCTACATCCCGCATAAAGTCATGGCAAAATTTCTGAATACTAGTGCGACCAACTACTTTTTGGAAGAGCTAGTTAAATCAGCGAGAGACCGCCTCATTCTCATCAGTCCTTATCTCAAGCTTAATGGACGTATAAAGGAATTATTAGAAGATAAAAATCGGCTAAAAATTGACGTACGAGTTGTGTATGGAAAAAATGAGCTCCAGCCAGAAGAGATCAACTGGTTAAATGAGCTCATCTATGTTCGCACAAGTTTTTGTCAAAATCTTCATGCTAAGTGTTATCTCAATGAAGAGTCCTGTATTATTACAAGTCTAAATCTCTACGAATTTAGCCAAGTCAACAATAATGAAATGGGTGTTTATATCTCGCGGAGAGAGGATCCACAGCTATATGAGGATGCTTACGATGAGGCTCAACGGATCATCCGTATTAGCGATGAGGTTCGGATTTCGCTGAAAAAAATCTTGAACAAAGATCAAGATATAGGTTTGGGAAAAGACAAAGACAATGCTGTTGAGGGGGCTAATTTAAAGCCAAGCAGCAAGTTGACAACCTCAAAGCTCGCTCAAAAACTCGGACTGAAAACCGGTGAATTGGTGAACAAGCTCATTGATGTAGGCCTGCTAGAAATGAAAGACGACAAACAGTTTCTTACGGAGAAGGGAAAATCTTCGGGAGGAGAATTCCGCAATGGTAAATTTGGTCCTTATTTTTTGTGGCCAGATACTCTTACCGTTTAAATTGATAGCCTTGGCATAGTAAGTGAAACTCAATGTACCAATTGGAAGAAAGTAATTTATTTTGCTCTTTATACGGAACAGAAAAGCCGATGCCAGAGCGTTAGGCAGATTTGAAAAAACTATGCGACAGGAGCTAGTACCTGGGCAACCCCACTTAAACTAAACGCTCGCGCTTCTGTAATTTTCACTGGAACAATTTGCCCAAGCAACTCATTGATACCGCCGCTGAAGAACGTTAGCCGGTTGCCATCTGTCCGACCCCAGACTTGATCTGGGTTTTTAGGATTTTGCCCTTCGACGAGTACTTTCTCCACACGATGTAAATATCTTTGTGATCGCGAAGCTGCCTTAATTGCAACTAAATGGTTTAAACGCTGTAAACGATCCTGCTTAACCTCTTCTGGCAACTGATTTTCCCAGACCGCAGCCGGGGTCCCCGGACGAGGTGAGTAAGCCGCTGTGTTGAGCTGATCAAATTCAATATCGTCAACAAGTCGCAGCGTATTTTCAAACTGTTCTTCCGTTTCTCCTGGGAAGGCAACAATCGCATCCGCACTAATTGAGGCGTCCGGCATGTAAGTTCGAATCATATCGATAATGCGGCGATATTTTTCATGGGTGTAGCCCCGAGCCATTGCCCTTAGGACTTGATTATCCCCAGACTGGAAAGGAATATGAAAATGCTCACAGACCTTGGGCAGTTCATGGCAAGCACGAATGAGCCGCTCTGTGAAATAGCGCGGGTGGCTAGTTGCAAAGCGGATGCGTTCAATACCAGGGACATCATGAACGAAATACAGCAAATCCGTCAGGGTGCTCTTTTCGTGGCCGCCTGGAACCGTTGCGGGTAAATCGCGACCGTAGGCATCAATATTTTGACCCAGCAGCGTGATTTCTTTATAGCCCTGTTGACCTAACAGCTCCATTTCGGCACGAATCGCCTTCGGTGTCCGTGACTGTTCAACCCCTCGGGTACTAGGAACCACACAATACGTACAGCGTTCGTTACAGCCATAAATTACATTGACCCAAGCCGTGACCTGACTTTCGCGGCGGGGCTTCGTAATATCTTCTTCTATATGAATTTCTTCGGTGGCAACGATCTGGTTCCCCGCGAAAACCTGCTCCAGGAGGTCTCCAATACGGTTTGCATGCTGCGGACCCATGACCAGATCAACCTCAGGCACGCGACGTAAAAGCTGGGAGCCTTCTTGTTGAGCAACGCAGCCCGCAATTACCAGGGTGAGATCCGGTTGTTTGTGCTTACGTTTAGCCTGACGACCGAGATAGGAGTAGACTTTCTGCTCCGCGTTGTCGCGTATTGAACAGGTGTTATAAACGATGAGATCGGCGGAGTTGGGTTCATCCACGCTAACCATGCCCATGGAATCAAGGACACCCGCCATGCGCTCTGAGTCAGCTTTGTTCATCTGACAACCAAAAGTCGTGATGTGGTAGCGGCGGGCATCAGTAGACATGAGTTTCCGGGCTTTGCAGTCCTTAGCGTAATTTTCTCGGCTTCTAATTATAATCGCTTGACCAAATCCCCTCACGCTTCAAACGCAATTTCTCTTTCGCTATCTGAGCCGTAAGTGCAATTAAGGTTTTTTGTAACCAATCCCAAAGAAAAGAACGCGCTAATCTAAGTTGAGAGTGCTGTTTGGAAAAGAGAGACCGCGATGAGCTTTTATTTCGATGCTGAGGAAACCCGCCGTCCTTTTGAATTACCTGGTGCAAAGCCCCACTACACCCCTGATCGTCCCGGTCAAGTTGACCATATTTTTTTAGACTTAGCCCTCGACTTTGAAACTCACAGCTTTCGTGGGTCTTGCACGACAACCCTGACACCCATTCGGACGGGGATCCAGCAATTTAGCCTCGACGCCGTTGACCTTAATATTGCAGGGGTATTTGTCGGCGACGTCAGTCAACCTTTTGACTATGACGGTGAAATCTTGACGGTCAATTTGTTGCGTCCCACCACTCTGGAACCCTTTCAGCTCGAAATTCAATACAGCGTTGAACAGCCTCAGCGTGGCTTATATTTCATCGCACCCGACGAACATTATCCCGAAAAACCAGTTCAGGCTTGGACCCAAGGAGAAGATGAAGACTCTCGCTTTTGGTTTCCCTGCTTCGACTATCCTGGGCAACTGGCCACGTCCGAAATCCGCGTGGACGTGCCGGCTAACCTTACTGCCGTTTCAAATGGTGAGCTGATCTCCACCGAAGACGTTCCCGGAGGCGAAATTGGCGATCGCAAAATTTTTCACTGGCAGCAGACTCAAGTTCATCCCACTTACTTAATGACTCTGGCGGTAGGGGAGTTTGCCGAAACCCATGTGGATTGGGAAGGAATTCCAGTGAGTTACTACGTGGAAAAGAGCCGGGCGGATGATGCCGAGCGCAGCATGGGTAAGACACCGCGCATGATGGCGTTTCTGAGCGAGCAATACGGCTATCGCTATGCGTTTCCGAAATATGCTCAGGTCTGTGTAGCCGACTTTATTTTTGGCGGTATGGAAAACACTTCCACCACCCTTCTCACCGACCGCTGCTTGCTGGATGAGCGAGCCGCCCTAGACAACACTCGGACCGAGACCCTGGTACTGCATGAGTTGGCTCACCAATGGTTTGGTGATTTGGTGGTGATCAAACACTGGTCCCATGCTTGGATTAAAGAAGGGATGGCTTCTTACGCAGAAGTTCTGTGGACGGAATATGAATATGGCAGCGATGAAGGGGCTTATTACATCCTCAATGAAGCGCGTAGCTACCTCAACGAAGATAGTTCTCGCTACCGCCGCCCCATTGTGACTCATGTGTATCGAGAGGCCATCGAGCTGTATGATCGCCATCTTTACGAAAAAGGAGCCTGCGTTTATCACATGATTCGCGGCATCCTCGGCGATGAATTGTTTACCAAGGCGATTCATACATTCGTTCAGGACAATGCTCACCAAACAGTCGAGACCGTTGATTTGTTGCGGGCGATCGATAAGGCAACCGGCTTTAACTTGCTATTTTTGTTTGACCAATACGTCTTTCGCGGGGGACATCCCGATTTTAAGGTCGGCTATGCTTGGGATAATGACAACAGCGTCGCCAAACTCACAGTGACGCAAATGCAGGTAACGGATGACAGTAAAGATGTCTTCGATTTAAAAATTCCCCTGCATCTTAACTTTGAAGACGAGGGCGTTGTTTCTCATTCTTCTTTCACGATTCATCTGCACCAAAAAGAGCATGTTTTCTATTTTCCTCTGCCCCTAAAACCAAGCTTCGTCAGTTTTGACGCGGGTAATCAATTCCTGAAAACGGTTTCTCTCGACTATCCCCTGCCAGAACTTAAAGCTCAGCTCAAATTCGATTCCGACTCGACCAGCCGCATCTATGCCGCGATCGCCATTCAGAAAAAAGGTAGCGTTGAGGCGATTAAAGCCTTAGGCGAGGCACTCCAAACTGAAGCATTTTGGGGGGTGCGGGCTGAAGTCGCCAAACAGCTCGGCAAGCTCAAATTGTCCCAAGCTTACGATGCCTTGACCCCCGGTCTACAGGACGAAAATCCTAAAGTTCGCCGCGCCACTATCAGCGCTCTCTCTAATTTCAAGACGCCTGCCAGTCTAGAACTCCTGAAAAAGCAGCTTCAACAGGGGGATACGAGTTACTACACCGAATCTGCGATCGCAAGTGTTTTGGGCGGTATGGCAGCGGGCAGTTTACGAGATTCTCAAGCGGCGATTTTGTCCGTGCTCAAGGATGTTTTGGCAACGCGGAGCGGCTGGAATGAAGTGGTGCGGGCGGGTGCTGTAGCCGGGATTGCCCAACTAACGACCTATCCTGATGCAGTCTCTGCCATTATTCCTTACACCGATCCCGGTGTCCCGCAAGCGTTACGACTAGGTGCGATTCGCGCCTTAGGCGCTGTCTCTACGGGGCAGCCTCCTGAACAAGTCACCTTGATTTTGGAAACCTTGGAATCGTTAAGCGGAGAGAGTTTCTTCTTGACTCAAGTTGCGATCGCCAGTGCCCTAAGTCAGATGAAAAGCCCAGAGGCGATTGGCTTGCTGCAAAGTTTAGCCTCACAGACACCCGATGGCCGCGTTCGTCGCTTAGCGGAAGAAGCGGTCAGTAAAGTCCAAAAAAAGCTGGGTTCTGACAAAGCTGTTTCTGAACTGCGTCAGCAGGTTGAACAGCTCCAACAGCAGAATCAGGATCTGCTCAGCCGCCTAACGAAAGTAGAAACATTGTTACAAAAGGAGAATTCTGACTCGGACAAGTGAGTTCAAAATGGTACTGGATCTTGTTCGGGAGATAGCGTAAACCACAAGTTCTTAATGCGTTGAGTCAGTCTCGAAAGCCTTCCGTCTGGAAAATGTACCCGGAGCAGTAACCTAAGGACGTAAGTGTTTTTGGCTCTAATGCTTGATTTTGCCCGTGTTTACAGTGAGGTAAAAATATGAGGCACTACGATGCCAACGTTAGAGCCCGTGAAACATACAAATTTTCTTTCTGTCAGGGTTAGGAAAGCTCAAAAGAATACCTCTAAGAGAATCTTCAGATGCCATTTCTAGAGAACTTTTCTAAGTTAAAGACGTAGATTTATTTGCTTCAGAAGAACAATGGACAGGGCACTGAAGCCTTTACTGATTGTCGATAGCGATAAAGTCCAGAAGATTCTGCCCAAAGGTCAGATTCGTGATCGTCGCTTGGTTGTTCCGGGAGTTTTGTATAAGGGCCTCGTACTAATTAAGTACAAAAGCTTTGTGAGCCACGAGCAGGCGCTAGAGTGCGGACACAAATTTATCGAAAGATATAATCGCCTGACAATGGTTGTAAAAGACGACCTAACCTGGGATGTCTATCATGAAGATCCCCGATTTAAAGCAGATCCGCTGCCCAGTTCAAATAACGATGAAACGACTGATGCGGGTGTAGCAGAGGCGAGCGTTGGAACAAACACATTCGTCCCGGAAAAGGTCAAAACCTGGTTTAGGAAAGAGTTAACTCATAGTTTTCGACTTAAATCAGCCAGATAGATTCAACTGAAATCTGGTGATATAGCAGTCGCGATTTCCGTGAGGCCATAACCTTCTCCTAGGGAGTTCAGTGTTTGGCTTTCATTTTTAGGGGAGTCCAGTCAATCCCAACAAAATGACTTGCGTCACTTGCGTTTCCCGGAAATTGTCATCACTAATCAACACCAGACTCTTACTCCCATCCGGCAATTGCGGTCCTAGGGTAATTCCTTCTAGATTGTCTAGCTGGAGTGGCAAAGTTGCTAGATCTAGCAATAGCTTTTTCTTGAGTGGTTCTACTTGACCTAAATCACCGGCTAACGATGCGATGCGAGAGGTATCGGTGGCATTGCCCACCACCACTTGAAAAAGTTTGGCTTGGGTTCCTTCCGTCAAGCTAAAACTCCGTTCCAAAGTGATGAAGACCCCTTCCCAGGGTAAGGTCACGATATCAGTTAAGCCGTTTGCGATCGCATTTTCCGGGGCAGGTTCTAATAGGTACACATGCTCGGCTACCAATTGCGGGGGACCGACATTATCTAAGCTGTAGTGGAGCCAACGGACTCGGGCTTCTTCTGCATTACCGGCATCCTGGGCGAGGGGTTCTTCTACAGCCGTAAATAAACGAAATGGGTCGCTTGCTACTAAACCGCCGGGGCTTAGCGCTAAAGATTCAAACCCTTTATTGGCAACAATGCCTTGGTCAGTACCGGGAGCCTCTGGGTTCCAGTACCGAGCAGGGATGGGGAGCTGTTGCTTGAGATTACCGGTTTCCAGGTCAAATTCTCCGATGATAGGCTGAATTCCTCTTCTGGCGACTCCTTCGGTCGCGATGAAGAGTGAACCTTGAGCAGAAAGCGCAATCCCTTCCGCGTCGATGGTGCCACGGGGAAATGGCTCTCCTACCTCAGTCCGTAGTAAGGTTACGCCTTTGATGTCAGCCTTGCGCAGTTGGGGACCTGCTTTATCGATACTCAGCTTCAGGGTGTAAAACCTTGCCGGTCCTTTGCTGGAGGGATCGTCGGAAAGGGCGAAAAAGCGGTCTCGTTTTCGGTCGTAAGTAATCGCTGACAGCCCCCCAACTTGGGTATCTTTGTATTCTTTGCCAGGGATTTCGGCTGCCCCCAAAAACCGCGCTTCTAAATCAAGGAAAAGACGATCTTGCGCTTGGACTTGAGGCAGCCCCTGACAGGCACTCAATAGCAATGCGCCCAAAAGTCCAAAAATACCAATTAGCGATCGCAATTTATTCACGGCAATTTTTCCTGAAACAGCTAGTCCCTTGATTTTGCTAGATTGGGCGTGGCTGAAGCAACTGTGGGGAATCAAAAGCCGATGCGAGCACTGCTAGGTTGGGGAGTTGGGTTAGGAATAGCGCTCATGGGAAGCGCGGTGCAAGCGATTCCGATTACGTTGCCTCAAGGCTCGCCAGAAGCAATTCCCGAAACTAATCCGTTTATTGATTCTGAGTTTACCGACCCGGTCATTCCTCAACCCCCTGTACCTCGTACTTTGACTCCCTTTGAACAGCGACGCATTCGTGAGGAAGCAGATGCAGCCCGCCTAGAGGCCGAAGAACTTTTTGCAAGTGGAGATGTTGAGGGCGCATTTGCACTCTGGACCCGTGAGATTTTATTGCTTCAAACCTTAGGTCCTCAAACAGAAATTGAGGCACTCGGCCGAGTCGGCGAGATCGCATGGGCGGAAGAACGTCAAACCGAGGTATTGTTCATTACCGAGCGTCTGGAATATTTGGAACAAGATGCGATCGTCGCTCAAGAATTACAAGGCGAGCGACTAGATGCCTTTGCGATCGCATATGAACAGGTCCATGCGCTACCGGAAGCAACCGATCTACGAGAACAACAACTAGCCATCGCACGCAGCACAGGCGATCAAGCAGAAGCCTTGAGGGTCTTAGCTATTTTAGGACCCCTGTATCGTGCTCAGTTTAATTATTTGCGGGCCGCCCAAGTCTATGAAGAATTACTCGCCGCTGCCCGTGCAACGGGTGATTTCTACAGCGCCGGAATTTTTCTAAAAGAGCTAGCTGAAATTTACACCAAAGCCGCTGAACCTGAAAATTCCCTAGCAATCCGACAAGAGTTAGCTAACTACTACTTTGAAACTCAACAATACCGACTTATCCCAGCGCTAAGTCTCGAAATTGGCGATGACTATCTTGCGCTAGAGCAACCAGAGCAAGCCAGCCAGCTCTATCAACGCGCTTTCAAAGAAGCTTGGGCGGTTGAGCAATTTTCCATCGCTGGCGACGCCCTGAATAAATTAGGGGATCTCTACCGCAGCTACCAACAGCCTCAATTCGCCATTCAGGTTTACGGTGAACTCCTCAAGATTTATCAACAGTCTTACAACCTATACGGTTTGATGAAGACCTACGAAAAAATTGGCGATATTCAAGTAGAGCAAGGGAATCTTGGCAGCGCCCAAAATTCTTATACCCAAGCCCTAGAACTCGCGTTTCGTCTCGATCATCAAACCGAATATTATGAAGAGCGCTTAAATGCGATCGCGCAATAGCATTCGGGGACTCAGACGACTGGTTTGTACTGATTTAATCCAATAGAATCCCATTTGAAGAAACGATTTCTCGATCAAGTTTTTCCTAAATCGGGAGATATCAACTGACTTTTCCCCCTACAAAATAAAACATAAGTCTTGTATCGTCAACTGATAGAGATGGCTTGACAATGTTTGCCTCATTATTATCTCTATTGTTTCAATATTTATTGGGCACGCAAGTTCCAAAAAAACTTGTAGATACAGAGAGACAGTCCATAAGACTTTACTCGTTTAATTTTTTTGCAATACATCATTATCAACGACAAAAGGAGCACTTTTCAAAGATGGGAAAACTTATCGAAAAAATCAAGGCCCTTCTCAAACGGGCAAACAATATCCCAGAAGATTTATATGAGCATATTTTTGGGACTTACTCTAGCTTGCGATTAGCAATGGGAATTCTTGGGATCATTTTACCGCCCTTAATAGTGATCGGTGGGGCTTTTGGACTGTGGTGGTTGTCATCACCTTTAGGGGTTCAAAATTCCCTCAGTGCTTACTATCACGCAAAACTTGAAATTCCCGATTGCTCTTCTTTTGGGGGGGTTTATCGGGATTTATTTGTAGGTCTGTTGGCAGCCATTAGTATTTGCTTAGTTACCTATAAGGGATATAACAATTTTGAAAATTGGCTACTTAACTTAGCGGGGATATCTTTAGCTGGCGTTGCCTTTTTTCCTACTAGCTGGCCTGAACCTGCTCTATTAAATACGTGCCGAACCATTCCGGGATTTGAACCATTCGAAGCCTCAAAATTGCTGGGATTGCCGATCTCAATTCATACGGCTGCTGCCGTAGTATTCTTTATCGCCATAACGATTGTAAATGTCTTCACCGCAATGATTACAGTTGACCGCATGCCGGAAGATACGTCGCAGCAAAAAAAGAAGAAAGCATTTTGGCAACAGGTTTTTCAATTTGCCAAGTGGCTAATGCCAATTGCTATTGGCCTCGTCTTACTCATCAAATTATTTACTGGAACATTGATTATTGGGGGGCAATTAGTTCTCTGGGTCGAATGGGCAGGCATTTGGGCATTCGCAATTTATTGGCTACTTAAGAGTGTGGAAATTCTACAACATGGTGGCGATCAAAACAGTTAATCTTAAATTCTAGGGTTTCATTGAGGGCGATGAACAGATAAGTCAACGAAGACTCATGTCGCACATTGCAAAATTTACAGATTCTTACCTAAAAGGCGATGGAATTACCTAAAATATGCTCGAACATCGTAGATTTGCTTCTTGCGGGATTACTAATATTCACTGTATTCTGGTTCGTTAAAATCTGGCTGACAGCAGGGGAGTTTGAGCTGTCTCTATTGGACTTTATTTGGAATCCTAGTGAAGCTCGAGAATTAATCGCTCACCTGGACCCTACCCAACGCCAAGCTCATATTTGGATTACAGAAAATTTGGATGTGATTCTCCCACTATCTTATGGTGTATTATTCGCTGGCAGTGTTTGGCGTTTTTACCCACTAAATAGAGCCTATTTTGCGGTACCGGCGCTACTTGCAGTCGGGGCTGACCTTATTGAGGGCAGAATTCAAATATTGGCATTAAAAGGGACAACTGACTTACTGAATTTGAAGCAATTCATAACGCCATTTAAGTTTGGCATGGTATTGCTGGCAATTATTATCGCCAGTTGCGGATTCACTACATACTTTAATACCTTACGAAAAAATAGGAGAAAGACGATGACACCATAACTACGCGAAATTGAATGGCGCGAGTATTATGACCAATTCGCCTATTTTTCTGCTGAAGCTGTTCGAGATGACTGTCACCCATGTATTCGGTTACATCCACAACCAGCTGAAAAAGCTAATGTATTAGTCCACGGGCTTTCTGACGGCCCTTGCTTTATGACTGCGATTGCAGATTTCTTTTTTGAGGAGTTGGGGTATGATGTTTATCTGCCACTCTTACATTTTCATGGACTGAAAGATCCCCAAGGCATGGAAGGCGTTGAGCTGGAAGAATGGAAAGCCAATGTTAATTTTGCGATCACAAAGGCTGATGAAAGGGCAAAAGAAGTCTCGATTGGCGGTCTGTCAACGGACGGGACGCTGAGTTTTGACATGGCGGTGCGTGACTCACGTGTTAATGGCGCACTCTATCTCTTTTCGGCTGCGCTTGATCTTGCTTTTAGTCCTGGAGGCACATTTGGAGAAATTGCCGAGGAGTTGCTAACCACCTTTTTAGTAGACATTTTAGATAATAATCTAAAGCCCATGATTGGTGAGAATCTCTATCGGTACGCCCATGTGGATTTAGATGGTGCGAGAGAATTGGCTTTTTTAATTAAAGAGACTGATGAATTGCAAGAACAATATCGTCGGGATGGAGACACAGAGATTTTGTTTCCTAAGCCGGTTTTTGCGGCCCACTCTGAATCTGATACAACGGCTTTTATCAAAGGGATTACAAAGTTGGAAGATAAGTCAATCCTCTCTCAGTTTCGATTTTATCGAATCCCCGCCGAAGTGGAAGTTTCACACGCAAGTCTTGTATTGAAAGACAATATTTATCCGCGTAATGCTACCCCACCCACAAAGGCTTTAGAAGATAGAAATCCTCTATTTGCCGACATGATGAGCGCGATCAAAGCATTCGCTATAAGTACGTAGCCAATATTATTGACTGGATGTATCCCGATTTATATAAGGGAGCTGATAAGTTTAATTTGAAGCCATATGGTTAATCGAGTTCAAATTGTTGGTTTTGCCGGCATCGTTTCAATGCTTGGATTGGGTGTCGGCAGTTGTCAGCGATTTACCGCCAATCGCTCACTCCAAAACGCCCTACAAGCTCCCGTCCCACTTCCCCAAGACGAACACATCCAAGTCTATTTCAACCAAAACCAAGCTGCCTCCTACACGGATCCCTATCGTGACTTCACCCGCCCTGGTGACGACTTAGAAGCGGTTTTACTAAATGCGATCGCAAAGGCCGAAACCACCATCGAAGTCGCCATCCAGCAATTAGAACTACCCCGAATAGCCCAAGCCCTCGCCGATAAGCACCAAGCCGGCGTACAGATTCGCGTCGTTCTGGAAAACAATTACACCGCATCCTGGACTAAATTAACTGCAAGCGAACTCGACGAGCTCTCCGAACGCGATCGCACCAAATACGATGCCTACATCGCTCTGGTTGACCTGGACCAAAATGGACAGCTCAGCGAAACAGAAATCGAACAAAGAGATGCGATCTCAATCTTAGATAAAGCGAGAGTTCCCTGGCTCGACGATACTGCCGACGGCTCCAAAGGCAGTGGACTCATGCACCACAAATTTCTAATTGCCGATGGAAAAACCGTCATCACAGGCTCCGCGAACTTTACTCTCAGCGGCATTCATGGTGATCTACTTGCTCCCGAAACCCGAGGGAATGCCAACCATTTATTGGAAATTAACGATTTTGTGATCGCGCAATTTTTCCAAGCCGAATTTGAAAAGCTTTGGGGCGACGGACCCGGCGAAGAAACCGATAGCCAGTTTGGACGCAAAAAACCTAAGCTAACACCCCAGCAATTCACCGTCGGCAACAATATCGTCACTATCCACTTTGCCCCCAGCGCTAAAAATGCACCTTGGAATTCAACTAGTGGCGGTCTGATCAGCCAGACTCTTGAATCCACCGCACAGTCAGCCGAGCTCGCGCTCTTTGTCTTTAGCGATCAAGCTCTCGTTAACACCCTTAACCAACTCAATCTTCAAGGCATCGAGATCAGAGCCTTAATCGACCATGGTTTTGCCTATCGTTATTACAGTGAAGCACTCGATATGTGGGGCGTCGCTTTAACTCGTGACTGCGAATACGAAGACAAAAATCAACCCTGGTCTGCCCCGATTGACTCCGTCGGTATCCCGGAAATTCCCACCGGAGATAAGCTTCACCACAAATTCGCCGTCCTTGATAATCAAACCGTCATTACTGGCTCCTACAATTGGTCTCCTGCCGCTAACTTCACAAATGACGAAACTCTGATCGTGATCCAAAATTCTGTGATCGCAGCCCATTTCACCCGAGAATTTGAGCGACTTTATGACGGTGCATTACTTGGCGTTCCGCTTTGGCTAGAAGATAAAATAGCAGCAGATAAAACTAAATGTGGACTGTAATCAGAACACGCGATTGGTTCATTCAACACGGTTCTAATTCTTGCTTATTTATCGCTCGGAGTAAAAAGTCTGAACGACATCTCACCGAACCGGCCTCGGCGTCTTGCGTGAAAAAAGTTCATTTATGACTGGTAACCGATTCCCCGATAGACCATATTTACCGTGCTATTAAGTGACGGGAGTTTACCCGCGTTAGCATATTTAGAACCAGATAGCCCTAAAATCCGAACGCATCCTGCTTCCGAAAGCTGACCAGATTGCACCAGTTGAAATGCCCCCACGACTGCGCTCAGATCTGCGACTGAAAAATTAAACCCTCGTTGAGCGGCAACTTGGGCAACTTGTCCGCCCCGCTTTCCTTTGAGAGCCTGAGCTTCCTCCGCATCCAGAGATCCTGGGGAACTGACATCGCCATCTCCACCAATGATGATTTGTAGCTGTTGCCGTAAAGAGTCATCAGAGGCTGATTTTTCCATAAACCTGACGACCTGTAGTATGCTATCCTTGCCGACCGCTGGAATTGCTT
>JBCDHF010000083.1:0-13362 GCA_038750375.1 Cyanobacteria bacterium P01_H01_bin.15 | reverse complement strand
TTTCATGCAAGTCCATTCCCCTTTACTCGCCGAACTACTGGAGCATCAGCCTAAAATTCGGCCGCAAATGTACTTTAAATCGTCCCTTACTGCGCTGTCCCATGCGATGGAAGATCAAGTTCTGGCAGGGGGCGGGCCTTTTTTAGTCATTGCTAATTTTCAACAGGAACGATTTTATCGGCAGGAAGCAGAGCGTTACCGACTCATGGCCGATAGCTCTGCCCAAATCTTCGTGTTGTCGGCGTTAGAAACCGAATTCATGAACGATTCCCAACGCTACGAGACCATAGCATTTGCTCCTTCCGATTCCCTCGCTCAAGAATGGCACTTAGTCGTTTTAGGACCCCAAGAAGGATGTTGCCTAATCTGTCAGGAAAAGTTTGAAGCCGCCGCCGATGAACGGGAAGATGTGGTGCGTGATAATAGCCGCCGCTTTGAAGGGATTTGGACGTTTGAGCGGCAGATAACCCAGCAAGCCGCTCAGCTACTTTTTAACCGAATTTTGTACTATCGCCCGGAATTGGAATCACAAATTAATGCTGCGCGATCGCAATTTTGTGAACCGACTGCTCAACTGGCAGAGAAGGACGGATCCGAATTTCATGAACCGACTCCTTTTGTGCAACGGTTAGTAACCTATTTGCAGGTGGGACAATATAAACTCATCAAAGCTAATCGGTCTTTACGGCAGAAAGAACAGACCGAGCGCTTGCTCAATCTGACAACGGCAGCCATGCGCCGTTCTTTGGACCCCCAGGAAATTTTACAGGTGGGCGTCACCCGGCTCGGGGAAAGTCTGCAAGTTTGCCGCTGTTTCGTTTACCGCTGCCAAGCGGATGATGAAAGCGCCACCATTGAGCACGAGTATCACCGTGCCGGCATTACCTCCCTTGCTGGAGAGATTTGGCCCCTAGGTCAGAATCCTTTAATTCAGTCGGCGATTGCAGGTTGGGAGACTGTGGCGGTACAGGCGGTTGGTAAAGATGAGCAACTGACGGGGTTAACGCCCAAAAACCCTTGGGCTCAGCTAATTGAGCAATATCAGATTCGATCTTGGCTCGTCGTTCCGCTGGTTTATCAAGGTCGATTTTTAGGTATCTTAGAGCTTCACAACTGCCTTGCCGGCAAAATTGAATGGAATAATGACGACATTAACTTAATTGATGCGATCGCAACTCAGATGGCGGTAGCGTTAATCCAGGCTGAAGCCTATACCAATCTCGAAGATCTCAACGAACAGCTGGCGGCCCTCGATCGCACTCGCTCCAACTTAGTGGCAATTACCGGACACGAATTACGGACACCTCTGTCTACGATCCAAGTCTGTTTGGAGAGCTTAGCCACCGAGCCGGATATGTCTCTGGAATTGCGTCAGGTCATGCTTAATACAGCCTTGGCCGATTCCGAACGGATGCAAAAGTTGATTCAAGACTTTTTAATGCTCTCTCAACTTGAAAGTGGTCGGATTGAATGGCGAACTGAGCCTTTGTCGCTGCGAGAATGTATTGAGCTTTCTCTCAGCGGTGTCCGTGCTCGATACCGGGATAATGGCTTACCGCAACTTCAAATTTTGCCCGGAGAAGATCTGCCCTGGGTCAAAGCAGATGGAGAATGGCTAGTAGAGGTGCTCTCCAAGCTTTTAGATAATGCCTGCAAGTTCACCGAAAGCGCAGGACTGATTACCATTGCTGCCGCATGTCCTGACCCAGCGCATTTGGAGGTCATCATTTCTGATACTGGCCGGGGCATTGAGCCTCATCGCTTGGAACGAGTATTTGATCGCTTTTATCAAGAAGAGGGAGCGCTTCGACGTTCTACTGGTGGAACTGGACTAGGGCTTGCTATTTGTCGTCAAATCGTGAGTGGATGGGGCGGTGAAATTTGGGCAGAATCGGCCGGTAAGGATCAAGGCTGCGATTTTCATTTCACTATTCCTTTGTTTCAATCAGAAAAGCCCAAATCCGAAACGCCCAAAGCCCGCTCAAATGGCTCTTCACCCAGCCGCAAAAGTCGTTCTGCAAATGAGCAAAATGACTCAACCCTGAAGAAGAGAACCCTGCGAAAAAACGCCCGCCGAAACGGCCGCTCAGCCAACTAATCGCATCGTATAGCAGCCTCAATCTTCGAAGGGGATTGATTGCTCCCTAGAACGCTTTAAAATTTGGCGGCTCAAAATCTAGCAGTGCCCTAAGCGATCCGAAAAAGACTATAGATTCCGGCTTTTGTAGAAAGGCCGGATGCTAGCTAAATTAGGCGTCTCAGAATACTCGACAAAGCCAAAACAGCGTCCAATGAAAACTGGTGTTTTTACGCAATCACTTTGTTCAACACATTGATCAGTTTATCGGCAGCTTGAGCGATCTCCGCCTCGCTAACGATTAGAGGCGGAACAAAGCGGAGCACCTTAGGACCTGCAGGCGCAATCAATAGGCTCTCTTGTTCTAGCGCCACCTTCACCACATCCACTGCCGTCAACGTGGCGGACTCTTTAATTTGCAGACCATTAATTAAGCCCCAGCCCCGGACGTCATCAAAAACCTCCGCATATTGAGTCGCAATGGCCCGCAAGCGCATGCGCAATTGCTCGCCCCGGGCCACAACATTAATCAAGAGTTCATCCCGCTCTAACGTTTCGCAGACAGCTAGACCCGCTGCACAAGCTAGCGGATTGCCGCCAAATGTACTTGCATGATTCCCCGGCTCCAAAACATTGCAATGAGCCTTACATGCCATCGCTCCAATGGGAATGCCGCCCGCTAAGCCCTTGGCACTGGTGAAGACATCGGGTTCAACGCCCAAATTTTCGTAGCCCCAATATTTGCCACTTCGACCCACTCCGACTTGGACTTCGTCAAAAATCAACAAAATCCCGGTTTCGTCGCAAATTTTGCGTAGTCGTAAGAAAAAGTCTAAATCACCCGGTCTGACCCCGCCTTCTCCCTGCAATGGTTCCATCATGATGGCCGCGACTCGACGATTGCCTTCATCGAGATCGGCGATTGCATTTTCAACGGCAGTGATGTCGTTGTAAGGCACATATTCGAAACCATTAACCATGGGTTCAAAGCCCTTATGGTATTTGGGCTGACCGGTGGCAGTGACAGTAGCCAGGGTCCGGCCATGGAAGCTTGCTCTAGCCGTTAAAATCACCGGCTTTTCCAGTTCAAGGACTTGGTGGGCGTACTTGCGCGCCAGCTTTATCGCAGCTTCATTCGCTTCAGCGCCAGAGTTACAGAAAAAGACTTTATCCGCACAGGAATGATTGACAATCCACTCGGCGAGCTGTCCCTGTGCGGGGATGTAATAAAAATTGGAAACATGGTGAAGCTGTTTAATCTGCTCAGAAACGGCTGCGACCAATGCTGGATGGGCATGACCCAAGGTACAGGTCGCGATCCCCGCCACAAAGTCTAGATACTCTCGCCCTTCGCTATCCCAAACGCGGCAGCCCTCACCTCGCTCCAGCGAGATGGGGAAGCGATTATAGGTTTTCATGACGCTAGCGTCAAAGCGATCCCGCTGTTCAGCATCGCGCGAAATTGCAGAGGGCTTTTCTAACAGAGCATCTGGACTCATGAATAATCTCCTAAATCTGGGGTGAGTTGTGCGTCAAACATGTGACTTCAACTCAGAGAATTCTGCAGACAAATTAAAGCGTTAACTCCATATTTTAAGGAGCTAAATTAAACTCGGCCGTATTGAACTGAAAATGTCAACGTTTTCTCACTTATAGAATCACGGTGGAACTCCACAAACTCGAATGACGTTAGCCAGGCAAGATGGCAGTCATTTGCAGGGCCGACATCTGGCGCAGCGTGTCAAACGCCACTCCAAACATACGCTGGGGAGGTAAATCATCTTTGACCAACTGCCAAATTCTCTGCAGCTCGTCGGTATGTAACGTGTCGTTTTCCGTTAGGGCATTAAGCAACTGGTGGCGAAGATAGCGCCCTTCATCGGAGAGCAAATATTGCAGACCCATTTTGGCTGTGGGAACAATGTCGAAATTGCCTTCAGATTGCGCGATCGCAATCATATTTTCTAGCCGCTCCCACTGGAACTTGCCGCCTTTAAACAGCACTTCGACTAAACGACGACGCATAGCCGGAGATTCTTCGGTGAGCAGACGTCGAGATACGTAAGGATAGGAGACTTCCACAATCTTGAAATTGGGATTGAGGCTGAGCGCGACGCCTTCCTGGGTCACGATTGAGCGAATAATCAACGCAAATTTGGCCGGAATCCGGAACGGATATTCATACATCAAATCCGAAAACTCATCTGTAATCGTCTTGAAGTTGAAATTTGCAACACTCTGACCTAAGCCCTGTCCGAGCACTTTCTGTAGCGCCGGAACAATAGGGACCAAGTCCACATCTGGCGTCAAAAAACCTAAAGACACAAAATCGTCGGCGAGACCTTGATAATCGTTATTAATGAGTTGGACAACAGCACTAGCAATGGTTTCCTTGACCGGTTCGTCTAGTTGATCCATCATGCCGAAGTCGATATATGCCATGCGACCATCAGGCATCGCAAACAAGTTACCAGGATGCGGATCGGCGTGGAAAAAACCGTGTTCTAAAAGCTGGCGTAGTCCGGAGGTGACGCCTAAGCGGATGAGATTATTGACATCTAGACCTGCGGCCTGGATGCTCGCTGTATCGGTCAACTTATAGCCGTCGATCCACTCCATCGTGATAACGCGACGATTCGTGTAAGCCCAATAAATTTGCGGAACCTTGATCTCTGGGTCATCAAAGAAATTAGCCGCAAATTTTTCAGCGTTGCGCGCTTCGTTAAGGTAATCAATTTCTTCGTAGAGCTTCGCACCAAATTCATCTACAACCAGCGTTAAAGAGTGACCCAGCTTCAGGGGCAACACACGTTCTAACCAGCCTGATGCTAAACGCAGCAAATATAAATCAAGATTCAAGCGTTTACGTAATTCTGGACGCTGAACTTTAACTGCAACTCGGTCTCCATTGTGAAGGGTTGCTTTATAAACCTGCCCTAGACTAGCTGCGGCAATCGGCTCCGGAGAAATTTCTGCGTAGATTGAGCCTAGGGAACGCCCCAGCTCATCTTCAATAATTTGAAATGCTACCTTTGAGGAAAAGGAGGGCAATTGGTCTTGAAGAATAACAAGCTCATCTAGATAATCTTGAGGAACCAGGTCTGGACGAGTAGAAAGTGCTTGCCCAATCTTAATGGATGCAGGTCCTAAATTCGTGAGGATTGCCGAGAATTGCTTAGCTCGTTGCTGAGTATTTTTCTCAACTTGGCCTGACCAACGGTCAAATTGGAGCTGAATTGCGAAGTGACCAAACAACCAAACTATTTGGATAGCACGGGCAAAAACCGTAAAGAAACGCCAGCGGTAATAGCGGGCATTTGCGATGGGGTCATAAACCGTGAATTCCCGGGGATGCTGGGCTGAGGCTGCTGACGGGCTCGCATTGAACATAGCGTAAGGTCCAAGGGATTAACTATCGAGAAAAATCAATGTTAAATATCGTATACATAAATACATTTTTCTTTATGTCGTTGATTATCCCTGATTGAGTTGACAATCCGCAACTTTATGAATGTCTCATTAAATCAGGACGTTTGAGAACACTAGAGTTCCTGAAAACATTGAGGGAGAGAGGTCCTTTTGGCATTGACATAGCTACGGAAGCTACGCCCCAACTTCAAAAACTTTTAGAAAAATTAATTTTCCCTCGCTGATATCGCTTTCGCCAAATGTTTGGGACCTCATTGCTCTTTAGTCGTCTAAACTCAAAGCTTTCTGGAATGCAAGGACCTCTTAGGGAATGTTGCAATTTAGATGAATAAAAATGTGATCGCAAAATTTCTAAAAGAAAATAAATTTGAAAAATAAAAACTAGGAAATTATCCCGTGTTGAGATTACCCCGACTGCAATTTGGAATACTTTTCGCCGAGCGTTTGGGGTCGTTTTGGTCTCGAATCTATGTTCTCTTTATCGCGAGTTTTTTGATTTATGGAGGCATGGTCCATCTCGGAAATATCGCCGGTTTGACGGGAACCCCCTGGCTGGAAACGCCCTTACTCTGGCGCGCCTTAGATCTTGTACTCCTGTTTTTTAATCTCCTAACGGCCTGGGGCTTATGGCGACTAGTGCCCTGGTCAGTAATTTCTCTGGTGTTGGGGCTTCTTACCCTGCAATGGATTCCTTACACCCTTTTCCGAGAATATTTTGTGGCCAGCTCCGCTGATATCGCTACATTGAACAGCTTAATCATCACAGAAATGGTTTTAGTCGGAATCCTATTAGGGCTATTGTGGGCAAAAAAATAAGTTGGACTCACTCAATTCGTCCGACCGCGACAACCGCATTTTGTCCGCCAAAACCAAAACTCTGACTCAGTGCATAGTTGATGTCTTCCGAGATCGTTTTCTGTACTAAGCGCAGCGGAAACTCTGCCTCTCGTAACCCTACACAGGGGGGCAATAGGCGATCTCGGAGTGCGAGTAGACAAAAAGCTAAACCCAAGGCACCAGAGGCCCCTAAGGTATGTCCCGTTGCTCCCTTGGTCGAGCTGGCCCAGGCCTCGGGCAGAATCGAACTTAATAGATCTGCTTCTCGCGCATCATTGAGCCGAGTGCTCGTGCCATGGGCATGAACATAGCCAACTTGTTCAGTCATTAGTTGACTACGGCGCAAACACTCTGTGATCGCACGTTTTGCCATCCGATTATCAGAAGCGGGGGCGCTTACATGATAGGCATCACAGGTAAGTCCCGCCCCCAAAACTTCGCCATACATGCGAGGCGCCAAGCGGGCTCGCGCGACCTCGAGCTTTTCCAGCACAAATAGCGCTCCGCCTTCCCCCAAAACCAAGCCTTCTCGCTGACTATCAAAGGGATAAAGCCCAGTTTTGGCTAACGCTCTAATTTTGGAAAAACCCGCTATGGATAAGCGCGTGATAGGAGCTTCTACGGCCCCCGCAACTACGCGATCGCACAATCCTTGGCGGATTAATTCCGCCCCCTGAACTATTGCCCAAATCCCGGTTGCGCAGGCAGCCATCGGAGACAAGACAGGACCTTGAGCCTGTAGAAAAGTGGAGGCTAATACTGCAGCTTGATGGGGTAAGCTTTCAGTCCAGACGGTAGTTCTGTGTTCAGAAAATAATTGTGTTTCCCAGTCTTGCTGGCAGCCACGACTGGAGCCAATAACGACGCCACAATCGGGTTGAAAGCTCGACAGCCCAGCATCCCGAAGGGCATCGAGCACAAGAACTGGTAGTAGTTCGTTAATAGTTGATGGGCGAGATTTAATTAAACCTAACGGCTGAGCGGAGAATTCAAGAAAGGGCTGCGCTCTTTGGATGCCGGTCAGTCCGGCTAATAAGTTCTTCCAGGTTAATTCTGCTGACCCGAGTGAACTGAGCAGTCCGATGCCTGTGACAACCACTTGAGGCATTTTCATTGAGTTATCAGCTTCAAAAATTTCGTTTCAGCGCTCGACTTTAACCCCCAACCTATCGCTGTAAATTTTCAAGGCCCGATACCACCTTGGCCGAAACAATGCGGTCGCCTTGACGAATATTTTGGACAACGTCGTCCATCCCCTCGATGACACGCCCAAAGACCGCATAGTCTCCATCGAGAAAATCGACATCTGCCAGCGTGAAATAGAACTGGGAGGACGCTGAATCCGGTTGACCAGATCGGGCCATCGCAATTGCACCTTCAGAATGACTGAGTTCTAATTCCGGGGGAATGTAGCCACCGGAACGACCAATTGCTTGGCTATAAACAGGACCTTGATCTTTCACTGCAATTTCCAGAGGAATGTATCGCTGCTTGCCAGACTGCTCTATGTAGCCACCAGTCCCATTTCCCTTGGGATCGCCTCCTTGAACGACAAAGAGTTGCGGCTCCCGAACGACGCGATGGAAAATCAGCCCATCATAAAAACCGCTATCCACCAGTTCCACAAAATTGCCACCAGTGATCGGCGTGTGTTCGCCATCAATCTCGATCAAAATTTCATTCGATTCGTCGTCAATTAATTCACCCGAAACTGTCATGGAGACGGTGGCCATTCCTGCTAAACGAGGAATGTTCGGTGCTAGCTCTTCCGCCGCAGCCAGCTCTGTCGGCGCAGCGGCTGTTTCCGTGGGTGTGGATTCGGGCGCGGAACCGGTAGTGTTGTCGGACGCTTGACCACATCCGCTCAGCAAACCAACCCCCACGAACAGAGCCAACATACACGATAGCCAGGAACTTATTTTTGTACGCGTCATTGTTCGACTGCCTCCACTAACCAGTAATCAAGAATCAAGCAATTATTAGGCTCGCGATGTCAAATCCGTTTGCGATCACCAGCAGTAAATTGACCAATCTTCTAACGAATAATCTTTACAGCCCTCATCTCTATAGCCCCTCTAACGGAACCGCTAAAAACTTAGCCAACTCAGCTCCTTGATTCTCCAAGGCCGATAGGGCCATGGGTTCACCAACTCGCGTTAGCGGAATTTCGCGTTGTTTCGTTAATTTCAAAAACAGTGCTCGTTTGGGATTGAGTCCTTCTTTAACTTCCGCTCTCACGGACTGCACCTCCGCCAAAGGAAAACTCACTTCAATTTGACGATTTTTCCCCGGAAAGCCCCAACGGAAGATCTTTACAGTCCCAGCTTGTTGGTCAAATTCATTAAATCCGCCGCCTATATTCCACAACACAGTTAGCCAGGTGTAGAACGCGAGAGAAGAGCCGATAATGCCGTAGAAAAGCAACGCGACGCCCTGAGGCACGAATTGATACGCACTGGTGTCACTGAAGAAAAGAAGATTGCGATGGAAATAGCTGGATAGACCGGCCAGTAAAAATCCAACGCCACCAATGGTCGTAATACCACCCCATAAAAAGTTGCTATTTCTGCGCGCGCCCAAAACATCCTGGCGCAAAACCTGGGATTCACTCATCCTGAACTTGCTTACCTAAACCACAATAGCCAAATTGACCCTTTGCATCGTAATCGATTTCAGTTTGCGATCGCGAAAGCTTTTGTCCGCGCAGGCTCATAAAGCCACCCATTACAAATCAGATCCTGTCCCCAAGTCTTGCTCAAGAGATTAAGGGTTTACGGTTTTAAACACTGGCTAACGATGCTATTTACCCCAATGAATCTGAATCCAGCCAGAGAGAAACTTTGCCAGCAAACCCACTGTTTTATAAACTTTTTACAATCAAGCTAACCAAATTAACCGTTCACATTCCATCTAACAAAACTCTTGCCAGGGTCGGGCTTCCCTAATCCCTGTGCTAATTTAAGAAATGTTAATCGCTATCAGAGTTTTACTTTGCGCGAGAGCTGGCACTTATTTCATTCAGTCTCAGCACATTTCTCGGAATTGTGAACAATTGGTTCTTTATTCCTCGACCATCAGAAATCTTGCAAATTAGCAACTTATAAGCAAGAGGATTTGACACTATGACAATTGCAGTAGGGCGCGCGCCAGTGGAGCGGGGTTGGTTTGACCTCATCGACGACTGGCTGAAGCGCGACCGTTTCGTATTCGTCGGCTGGTCCGGAATCCTGCTGTTTCCCTGCGCCTTCATGGCATTGGGCGGCTGGTTAACTGGCACCACCTTCGTAACATCTTGGTACACCCACGGTTTGGCATCTTCTTACTTAGAAGGCTGCAACTTCCTGACCGTAGCGGTATCGTCACCCGCAGACGCTTTTGGTCACTCCCTGCTATTCCTATGGGGACCGGAAGCGAACTGGAACCTGACTCGTTGGTTCCAAATCGGCGGCTTATGGAGCTTCGTTGCTCTACACGGAGCCTTCGGATTGATTGGCTTCATGCTGCGTCAGTTTGAGATTGCTCGTCTGGTCGGTATCCGTCCGTACAACGCGATCGCATTCTCTGGACCGATTGCAGTATTCGTAAGCGTCTTCTTGATGTACCCGCTGGGACAATCAAGCTGGTTCTTCGCACCGAGCTTTGGTGTAGCGGGCATCTTCCGTTTCATCTTGTTCTTGCAGGGCTTCCACAACTGGACGTTGAACCCGTTCCACATGATGGGCGTAGCCGGAATTCTCGGTGGCGCATTATTGTGTGCGATTCACGGAGCGACAGTGGAGAACACCTTGTTCGAAGACGGCGACCAAGCGAACACTTTCCGGGCGTTTAACCCGACTCAAGCAGAAGAGACCTACTCGATGGTGACAGCGAACCGTTTCTGGTCCCAGATTTTCGGTATTGCGTTCTCCAACAAGCGTTGGTTGCACTTCTTCATGCTATTTGTGCCGGTAACAGGACTGTGGATGAGTTCTGTCGGCATCATTGGTCTGGCGCTGAACTTGCGGGCGTATGACTTCGTATCGCAGGAGATTCGGGCGGCAGAGGACCCTGAATTCGAGACGTTCTACACGAAGAACATCTTGTTGAACGAGGGTCTGCGCGCTTGGATGGCACCCCAAGACCAACCCCACGAAAACTTTGAGTTCCCTGAAGAAGTCTTGCCTCGCGGTAACGCTCTCTAGGGTTGACTTAGTTTTTACAATTAAGGGACTAGCATTAGCTGGTCTCTTTTTTTTGGGCTTTATCGATCTTGCAAGATTACTAGAGAATCTGCGCGAGAAATTGTTGAGTGCGAGGGTGATCTGGCTTATGAAAAAAATCTTGAGGGGTCGCAATTTCGACAATTTTTCCTTGATCCATTAGCGCTACGCGATCGGCGACTTCGCGTGCAAACCCGACTTCATGAGTTACACAAACCATGGTCATGCCAGCTTGCGCCAGGGAGCGCATCGTATCCAAAACTTCCCTGACCATTTCCGGATCGAGAGCAGAGGTCGGTTCGTCGAAGAGCATGATTTTTGGTTCCATCGCCAAGGCTCTTGCGATCGCCACTCGTTGCTGCTGGCCACCAGAAAGCTGACTAGGAAATTTTTGGGCTTGTTCTGCAATGCCGACTTGTTCAAGAAGTTCGAGGGCGCGCACTTCTGCCTGTAGTTTGGACAATTTGCGAACCCATTTGGGCGCTAGGCTAACGTTATCTAAAACGCTGAGGTGGGGAAACAGGTTGAACTGTTGGAAAACCATACCCACTTCCCGGCGGATGGCGTCGATATTTTTGAGATCTTGAGAGAGTAGAATCCCATCGATTTCAATGCGCCCTTGCTGGTAGGTTTCTAGGGCGTTAAACGTGCGAATGAAGGTAGACTTGCCGGAGCCGGAGGGTCCCATAATGACCACGACCTCTTTGCGATCGACCGTTAAAGTAGCTCCCCTCAGGACATGAAAACGATTGTCGTACCATTTCTGAACGTTTTCAGCTTGAATGATCGGCGAATCCGCCATTTTATTTTGGGCTATATGATAGGCAGAGTCTATTGTAGTACCGATCCGTGTTGGGCTCGACGCAAAAAAAGCTCATCGGTGCAGATGTTCACCGCAACATTATCAACAGAAAAGAAATATTAGCGTAGTATTTTTGGTTTAAACCCGTAAAATTAGATTGCTTTTAGGGTTTTTAACAACGCTATTCATTGCGAGCCTTTAATTTGGATTCCAAAGAGTTTGTTTGACTATCAGTTAAATGTTGAGTCGGACAGCAACACAAAGCAAAAAAAAATCGAGAATCTTGCTCGTTCACTATTACCCACAAATATTATTGACCTGAATACTCAAGCGCTTTTGGTTAGCTTTATCAATCGCTAGCTTTAGGTTACTATTGTGCGTTCATGATTCCTCTGATTTTGGGTATTAAACAAATACCGTAGAAGATATCAGTCTACATCAGCGCTCATTTTTCTGGAATCCGTACGGATAAGAAGGAAACGGAGAGAGAGGGATTCGAACCCCCGGGACCTTTCAGTCCATCCGATTTCAAGTCGGACGCATTCGACCACTCTGCCATCTCTCCATGGTGGGTACCCTAATATAACTAATTCTTCGGAATGCGAGCCCAAGTCACATTTTTTTCTGGCTAGATTCCCGAGAAGCAGACCGGAGATATCGTGGAATCCCTGACAGCTTGATAAACCCAAGCCACTTAAATGAGCTTGTGTCTAGTTACTCAATCTGCTGAGACAGAAAAAAATCCGTTCTTGATTCGTGATTTTGCGGATAAATTTCTTTTAATAACTAGGTTCACCAAAATTCAGAGAGTTTCTCGTTCCTCTAGTTTATTTCCAGGCTCAGGTGACGCAGATTCGACAGTAAGTTCAGGGGGCGTTACAGTCGAATCGGACTGAGGATGTTCTGAATTAGCCAGCTCCGCGTCCCCCGTGCTCCATCTTAACTGAGATGGCTGGTTCCAACGATCGAGGATGTCGTGAAATAAGACTTGCTCAATCCAGGTTTTTGCTACGACAGTCAATGGTAGTGCTAAGAGTAGCCCCAGAATACCAAACGACGACGCAAAAAAGATTTGGGCTCCGAGGGTAACTGCCGGTAACAGTGAAACTTGGCGCGCCATGACCGTTGGGGTTAACCAGTAGCTTTCTATGTTTTGAATCACTACATACCAGATGATGATGGGGATAATTTTCCACGGATTGTCTAGTAACGCCACCATGACAGGGAAGACCACGCTCATCGCAGGACCAATATTAGGGATAAAGTTCAACAAACCAGCCAGCAAAGCATGAGCTAAGACGAGAGGAATACCGAGTACCAACAATCCGATACCGCTAAGAGTGCCAATAAAGCAGCAGTTAATTAAAATGCCGCCCATCCAGTTACTAAGGGCAATTTCTGTTTCGCATAAAATCTCATCGGCACGACGGCGATAAAAAGAAGGAAATAGCTTGAGAAAACCCTGGCGATAAGTGGTGGGATCAGCAACCAGCATAATGCTTAAGACTAGCACCAGCAGCAGTTGTACAATTACAGCGAGTGAGGTGTTGAAGGCACTCAAAAATCGACCGAGAACTTCTGTTGTGAAGGGTTGAAGTTGGGTAATAATTTCTGCGGTGCTGGGTGGCGCCGGAACCCAATCCGGGGTCATTTCCTCGAAATTCAGAATAAATAGCCGAATCTCATCCCAAACCTTCGGGACAATGGCGAGTAATTCTTGGACTTGGGTAATGAAGGGAGGAACGATCAGCAGACTAAATATCCCGATGGTGCCAAAAACCAGCACGACAGAGCAGCAAAGCGCCAGTGAGCGATTTTTAAGCCCTAAACCTTGGAGCGTACGACGAATACGGTTTAGTGCAGTTGCGAAGACAATAGCGGTAAAAATGAGCAATACCAATTCTCTGATTTGCCACAGCACATAGGCTGACGCAATGAGAACGACAAACCCGAGCCATTGTCCAAGTTTCACTGCCTATTGACTCCTAACTATTGAAATGGGCTACTTTAGCTAGATA